>JACPVY010000291.1 GCA_016197345.1 Burkholderiales bacterium | reverse complement strand
CCGTTGCCCGCCTAGGTTGATCGGCTATAATGGCGGCCTTTGCCAAAACTTAGCTCAGGCATGGGCCTTTTTTGTCGGCGAACTGAATAAGCTCGCTGAATAAACAGCCCCGCTAGGCGCGAATAACATGTCACCAGACGAATATTGCCAACAAAAAGCCGCCGCTAGCGGCTCTAGCTTTTATTACAGCTTTTTGTTTTTGCCGCAAGAACGGCGCCGCGCCATCACCGCGCTGTATGCCTTTTGCCGCGAAGTCGATGACACCGTCGATGAATGCACTGACGAAGCCGTCGCCCGCAATAAGCTCGCTTGGTGGCGGCGGGAAATCAGCGCGATGGTCGCTGGCAACCCTAGCCACCCAGTCACGCTAGCGTTAGCGCCGCATATGGCGACCTATCAATTAGATGCCAAACATTTGCAAGCCATCATCGACGGCATGGAAATGGATTTAAACCAAACGCGCTACCTCGATTACCCCGGTTTGCAAAAATACTGCTGGCATGTGGCAGGTGTGGTCGGCATTTTATCGGCCAGCATTTTTGGCTTGACCGATCCGCAAACCAAGCTGTATGCCGAAAAACTCGGCCTTGCACTGCAATTGACGAATATCATCCGCGATGTCGGCGAAGATGCGCGCAAAGGCCGCATCTATCTGCCCGTCAACGATTTACAGCAATTCAAAGTCACCGCTGCCGATTTACTCAATGCGCGCCATAGCGAAAACTTTGAAAAGCTGATGCAATTTCAAACCGACCGCGCCAAAGCGGCGTATGAAGAAGCCTATGCACTGCTACCAGCCAAAGACCGCAAAGCGCAGCGCACGGGCCTGATCATGGCGGCGATTTACCGCACGCTATTAGATGAAATCGAACACGATGGCTATCACGTGTTGACGCAACGTATTTCCCTCACGCCTATCCGCAAACTATGGATTGCGTGGAAAACCTATGTTCGCGGCTAACAAAACCGCGAAGAAGGTCGCCGTCATCGGCGCGGGCTGGGCGGGCTGCGCCGCCGCGCTCACCCTCGCGCAAGCTAGGCATCATGTCACGCTATGCGAAGCCAGCCGCACGCTAGGCGGGCGGGCGCGCGAAGTCGAGATCAACGGCATGCGCCTTGATAACGGCCAGCACATCATGCTAGGCGCATATGCTAGTTGCCTTAGCGTGATGCGCCAAGCGGGCCTCAAACCCGAAGAACATTTTCTGCGCCTGCCGCTACAAATGCCCTACCCACCGGGCCAAGGCATGCAATTCATCGCCCCCGATTTCCCCTGGCCCGCGCCGCTCCATTTGGCAATAGCGCTCTGGCGCGCACAAGGTTTAAGCGGCGCAGACAAAATGGCCTTAGCGCGTTTTTCAACCAGCGCGCGTTGGATGGGCTGGCAATTGCACACCGATTGCAGCGTCGCAGAATTATTGATGCGCTTCGAGCAAACACCGAATTTGATTAAACTGATGTGGCGTCCGCTCTGCTTAGCAGCGCTGAACACCCCGCCAGAACGCGCCTCTAGCCAAGTCTTTCTAGCGGTGCTGCGCGATAGTTTAGGAGCGAAGCGGCGTGCTGCTTCCGATATGTTGCTGCCGAAAAGCGATTTAAGCAGCATCTTGCCCGTCGCCTGCGCCGAACGCATACGTACGCTAGGGGGACAGGTACACACCGCTTGCACCATCAACGCCCTCTCGCGTTCTGAAAATGGCTGGCAATTGCAGACCCGCAACGACGCCGATTCGCCCTTGCAAGCGCAAACATTTGATGCCGTCATCCTCGCCACGCCTGCCGCTACCAGCGCCAAGTTATTGCAAGAACACGGCGTCACCCTGCCCGCTTTCGAGTACGAGGCCATCACCACTTGCTATTTGCAATACGACGCTAGCGTCAAGTTGGCGCGACCAATGTATGCCTTGATAGATGATGAGCATAGCCAGCAATGGGGACAGTTCGTGTTTGATCGCGGCCAATTGCATAGTGATCAAGCTGGCTTGCTGGCGGTGATTATTAGCGCCGCCGACGCCGCCGCGCAATTGCCGCATGAAGCCTTAAGCCAGCACATTGCCGCGCAATTGGCTACCGTGCTAAAAATGCCCGCCCTAGCGCAGCCACAGTGGAGCCAAATCATCACGGAAAAACGGGCGACTTTCGCTTGCAATGTTGGTCTTGGACTTACCCGGCCAGACAATGCAGTGAATTTGCCGGGCGTATTTTTGGCGGGGGATTACACCAAGGGCGAATATCCTGCCACGCTAGAGGGTGCGGTGCGTAGCGGGATGTTGGCGGCGCAGCTTGTTAAGCAAAGCGCATAGTCTAAGACTTTGGCCATACATCTTCCTCAGCTTGCAGCATCGCTTCGTAATCCTGCCCGCCGTAATAAATGCCTAAGATGGCGACTTGATCGTCAGTCACCGCAAAAGCAATCACTGTACGTTTTCGATAATGCGTAATCCTCAGTCCCGGTCGCACATCGTCACGACAAGTCCCGCGACGAGGAAACATGGCTAGGCTTTCACAATAATTGACAATTGCGTCCGTATAGTTGGCCGCAATATTTGCTGATGCGGCGCACGCGATATAGTCGAATAAAGCGACCAATTGCTCTTGCGCCTCTGGTGTAAAAACGACGCGATAGCCCACTATACTTTGGCTTTCTGCGCCGCTAGACGGGCACGAACGTCTGCGATGCTCACAGCGCGTGACGGATCTGCTTCTAATGCATCGTATGCGCTAGCGACTTGCGTCTGCAACCACTGCTCGACCGCCCGATCACGCGCTTGTAGCGCACGCAAACCTTCACGTATCACTTCGCTTTCACTCGCATATTCGCCCGCTTCCACTTTATCTTTCACCGCTTGCGCCAATTCATTGGGTAACGTAATGCTAAATTGTTGGGTCGTTCTCATCATGATTCCTTCATTTTGAGTAGGATTGAATCCTATCACCTTTGCAATTGCCATGCCAAAAATATCACAGCATTGCTTTAGATTTCGCAATAATTCCTCGCGCCAGCCGATAGCAGACCGACGCGAGGCAAACTACACCGCTCTACACAACAATTAATTAATCAAGCCCAACCAAAAATCGCCCCACTCCACCCCAGTCACACCCCAAGGTTTGTCTTTGAAGGATTTATTCGCACACACTTTATCGTCGATGGCTTCCGTCAGCTTGGCATCGACCGCGCTCACACGGCGCGCATAGCAACTAGCATTGCTATCGGTCAGCGTTTGGCTTTGTGTGGCTTTGCTGGTTGAGGTGGCAGTTGGGTTAGCGCGCGCGGTGCTGGTAGTCATCGCACTTTGCGCGTCGCTGCTATACACTTCCCGCCCCATGTGCGACAAGCGCGCGACTTGCTGAAAACCGGTGTTCATTTCTATCAACAAACTCGTACCGTCATCGCGATACACCAAGCCCAAGGGCATATTGATAGTGCGTTTCACGCTGCTATTGCTATAAGTTGTGCTGACGGTCGACGTTGTCTCTAACTTCATCGCCTGCGTAAACTCTTGGCGCGGGCCGACAAAACTTTGTAGATTGCTCAACGCCATCGTTTGCGTCACATCCAATTGCTCGCGACCATTGCTGGTTTCGATTTCACCGACGATGCGATAGCTGGTTTGATTGCTGCTGGCGATATTACCGCTTGGCGTGTCCCCGGCGACGATCTTATTATCGACCAGTGTAGGATTATCCAGCTTCAAATTATTCGACAACACACGACCTGTCACCACTTGCGCATTCGCGTCGCGGTATAGCAATAAATTCGCGCTGAGATTGAAGTAATTCGCCACCGATTGCACACCCACGCTTATCGTATGCGGCTTGCCATCGTTCAACAGCCCCACAAATGGGGACAGATCAACCCGATACGGCTGAAAATTCAGCGCTTGCACGCTAGGAATCGGCCGCCACAAGCGCGGGCTAACGCCGCCGGTAAACATCCACGGCATCACTGGCGCAAGACCTGCGGCTTGATCATCGATGCTGATTTGCACCTGACGCAAGGCACCGCCGCCACAGGTTTGCAAGGTATCTTTCAAGCTATCAATGGTGCAGGTGTACCAAAATTCATCGTCGGATTGCCCTTGCGCAATCACATCGAGAAAGGCGCGCACGCTATTGCGCGGTAGTGTCACAGTTTTGCTTAAAAAAGGCTTATCGCTATTAACGATCTCGGGCCGCGCATCGCTTTGCGAACCGAGGCCGATCACCATATCAGCACGCCGCGCGATCACACCGCCCGCTTGCGGATAAAACACCAAGCGCGCGCTGCCTTGCAAAATGCCGGTATAGGTTTTATCGACCAAATTATCCAAATCCACCGCCCCGCTTTGCGCGGTGTTGAACAGCGGCGCATAGTCTGTCACGTCGCGCTCAATATGCCAGCTAGCGGCATTCGCAGCGGACGGTTCTTGCGTCGTCCCCGTGAACAAATTGACGCCACCTAAGCCGATATGCGCCGTGCGATCAAATTGCCGCCCGGCATTGACAGAAAAATCCGCCTCCAACACCACCTTCGCCCACGGCCCAGCGCATTGCGGGGCGTAGTTAAAGGTTTGCGAAGAGAAGTTGCCAAAGACCTTGCCTTCAAATAAGGTGACAGTACATGGGGACGGTGTGTTTTCGGTAGAGGGACGCACTACCGGCGCTTCAGCAGTGGCAACGTTCATCGAGCCTAGCGTAAAGCCGGGGCTGTTTTTGTCTTGCACGGGATCGCTACCACCGCAAGCGGCTAAGGCAATTAAAGGGGACAGACATAGCGTGCGAAATAAAATTGGGAAACGATTTATCATTTTTTTAGGGACGGGTTGATGGGGTTGCGAGAGGGAAAACGGGCAGATGGCAGCGTGAGGGTTGCAATCTTGCCGAGGGAAAAGATGTGGGTGATGCAGTGTTTTCGTGATAGATCACGAAAGGAGATAATTTATCATCAAATTCGCATAAAAAGCCGGATTTTGGCAGAATCTTAGTTTAGCGAGAAATAGATGATGCAGATGATGCGCTAAGCGTATGCAAATGGTGATTTAGGGTGCGCGCCTCGTGCACCAAAACCGTACCACCTTTTGATCGCAATCTCCGTGGCTATACTAAGCTCCGCCCCAGCAGATCTGTCGAATTGCTTGTTGGTGAAATTTTTCGCAAAAAAATGATTTTCAAATTGATCACGTCATGGTGCGCGAGGGCGCGCACCCTACGGGTTGGAGACAAGCGAACGGAACAATGCCTCATCTATTTCATCACGCATAATCAAAATATCTCATTGCAAACTAATGGCCAGCACCACTTCATATTCCTTGCCACGGCTACGCTCAAATGCTTTCTGTATCAATGCAATCTGCAATGCTCGCTCGAATTCGCTGGCGCGAAAAGCACAATTTCCAGCTATCCAATAGGCACCAATCAGAACTTCACCTTCCAAACTCATAGCTTGGTTATTGTTTAGCCGAGCCATAGCGACGCTTAGCGTCTGCCGGATACCACGCCATTCATGCTAAGCTTTGGCGCAAAAAAACCAGAAGAACTCGCTCACATTCACCCAACACAAAGGCTCAATATGGAATTCATCACCAAAGCCAGTATCCCAGTCCTGAATAACTCCGGCGTCGCTTCGCAGCAATTGCTGTTCCCTGAAAACTCCAACTCCACCCGCGTCACCATCACCCAAGTGACGATGCCGCCGGGCAAAATCAATCCTACCCAT
>JACPVY010000290.1 GCA_016197345.1 Burkholderiales bacterium | reverse complement strand
TGAATACCAGCGCGGGCGCTTCGGTGGTCGATGCGAATGGCGTGCAGTTGGGCGCTTCCAACGTCGCTAGCTTGAAAGTGGTAGCAAACCAAGGCGCGATCACCCAAGCGGAAGCGATTACGGTGAGTGGTAGCACGAGCTTGGATGCCGGTGGCAATGCGATCACCTTGACCAAAGCTAATGATTTCGGCGGCAAAGTGAATGTGAAGGGCGGCGCAACGGCAATCACCAGCAGCAAAGCGCTTGATGCGAACCTCAATACCACTGGCGCAACCACCTTGGTCGCTGGCACGGAATTGGGTGTGGCGGGTAATGTTAGCGGTGGCACGTTGAGCTTAACGACGGTGAAAGGCACGATCAACGCCACAACCGTGGAAAAAGATTTGAGCTTGACGGCGACTGGCGGCGTGACGCAAAAAGGCGCATTGAAAGTCGGTGGCGTGACCAGTATTAAGAGCAGCGGTGGTAGTGTGGATTTGACCGACGCTGGCAATGATTTCGTTGGCAAAGTCAGTATCGATGGCTCGGCTAGTGTGGTCGATGCGAATGCTTTAGCGGTGGAATTGAGCGGCAAGGGTGATGTTAGCGTCGCTGCGGGTGGCGTGCTCGATATCAGCGGCGTGGCGAATAACGTCAATACTTCGGCTGTCGGCAAAACCAATTTCGGCGATTTGAATGTGGCGCAGAAATTGAATATCGTCAGCTTGGGTGGTGAGTTATTTGTGCTCGATGGCAAGCTCTTGCTCGCCAATGAAATCGACTTTACCTTGCCGAAAAACGTGAACTTGGGCAGCTACGCTAATCAATTCCACATCGAAAGCGCAGAAAATATCTTGGTGCTTTCGGGTGGCAATGGCTACATCCAAATCCCCGTGACCTCGAAGGCTCGTCGGTTTGTTGGCACTCGTCTGTTGATGTTGATTCGGTCAAAGTGGCGTTGGGTGTTGGTTGCGTCACCGTCAACAATAGCGCTTGCGTCAACGGTAGTGCGGTGATTTCGGGTGCGATTAGCGCGGTGCAATCGGGTGCTTTGTCCGGCTTAACGGCGAAATTGCAACGCGAAGATGCTTCCACCAAAAAACTGACCTACGGCTTTGCGGGTGACTTGCAACAGGTACAAAGCTATCCGCATGAAGGTGGTTTGGAAATCCGTCCAATCCCAACTTGCCGCACTGGTAACACCATCGGCCAAGGCACGGGTAACAAAGGCTTTGCGGTGCAAAATGGGGTCGATTGCGGCAGCGCAAGCAATGGCGAGATTGATGAAAAAATCAGTCAAGGCTTTGTTGGCGATTTGCAGCAAGCGCGTTCCTTGCCACACGAAGGTGGGCTAGAAGTGAAAACCTTGCCAACTTGCAGCACGGCAGATGCAGCACAAGCCGCAGCGAAAGGCGTGAGCTTGGACGCGAGCAAATGCCAGCCAGCGAAAGCGGCTGAGAGTGCACCAGCAAAACCAATCGCAGAAAATGGTGCTGCGAAAGGTGAACCAGTGCGTGTCAATTTGGCAGCGAAATAAGTTGTTGCTAGCAGTGGGGGAGCGCATCATCTGCCCCACTGCGACGCAATTTGCGGAGCGCTAGACGTAAAAAAACCCGGTTCAAACAACCGGGTTTTTTTATGACGCGAGTAAAAATTAGGCTGCTTTAGCCTTGAGCTTACGATGGCTCATCACACCCAACAAGCCCAAACCAGCCAACAACATCGCATAGGTTTCTGGTTCTGGTACTGGATTCAGGGTTTGATTGTCGAAGCTGTGGAAACCGGAACCCGAGTTGAATTGGAATTGTTGTGCGCCGTCGCAGCAGCCTTCCAAGCCATACATGGTGATCGTATGATTACCTGCGCCGATGTTTGCGGCAAATTGGAAGAATTGGCTGGAATTGCCATAATTACCTGCCCACCACATATCGGTGTTACGGAAATCTACAGCGTGGCCATCCAAGAACACCGCGCCACCGCCACCGAAATCAACACCAGCGCGGAACGACCAGTTACCCGTTTCACCTGCTTGTACGCCGAAATTGATCGTCGATTTGAAGGCGATGTTGGTGGAGGAGCCAAATAAAGCGTGGTTCGACATATTGTCATAGCTTGCCAATACCGTGCTGCCATAACCAGCGCCAGGTGTGGCGACTGCAGCGTCAACTACTGCGCGATACGCTTCAGCCGTTGCTTGTGGGCCTGCACCAGAAAAGCCCGTTTGCAAGTTGATGACACTTGCGTTGGCGCTAGCGATTGCGGAGAAAGCTAAGGCTACTGCGGTTAATTTTGCGAAATTCTTCATGCGGTCGTTCCTATCAATGTAATTTGCGAATAAAAATGGCATGTTTTCATGCTCTATTTTCGAATGCTAAACGGGGGTAAAAATGGCAACTTGCCTGCCAATTTCGGTTGGCACCGATTCTATCAGGCAACTTATCAGAAAGTAAAGCAATTTGGGCAAGCGACTAACCCCCCATCTGAAAATAGAGAAATTCGCATTCAACGAGCGGGCGTATAGCCT
>JACPVY010000289.1 GCA_016197345.1 Burkholderiales bacterium | reverse complement strand
GCAGCGCGCATTCGCCCCCATTTGCCAAATCATCCAAAGCAATTTCCGCGCTCTTTAAGCATGAAAAATTAAGTACGAAAAAAACCGATATCCCAAACAGGCGATACCGGTCAAGAATGGAGCGCTACACGCTTGAAACACGCAGCGAGCGCGAATGACTCGCTGCGTATGATGCCTTGCTAGATCACTTCACCCCTAATGGCAAATCTGGATACTCTTGCGACAGCGAGTATTTTTTGCCACCTATCGTGATCAGGTAATTCGCTGGGCCAGAGAGCGGCAAGCGATAGTTCAAGGTCAAATTCACCGATGCGCCCGGCGCTAAGGCTTGCCAGCTTGGAATCGAAAATTGCGCATGGTTGTAATTAGCTTTGAAGCCGCCGATATTGTTTGGCCCGTTGTAACCCGCTTTCGTCACTTTCAAGCCAAAGCCCGATTGATCGCTCATATCTTGCGGCGCGGACACCGGATAATCAAATTCAATCACCGTGCCACCGGGTATGGTGGTGCTGGAATTGTTTTTGACCGTCATCACTGGATTGATTGGATAATTATTGTCACCCAACTTCCAGCCCCCTAGCGTGATGCTGACATTCGCGGTAGTCGATGGCATCGCCGCTTCAGCGCGTTGATTGCCATATGGGCTAGCAGCTTTGAAGGCATTGAACAAATTCGTGGTCAAGGTTTGCCCCATGAAATATTCACCCTTGCCACCATTTTTCGCCGCATTCCACGCATAATCGCCAGCCATTTCCCAGATCATCACGCCGCCGATACCGTTGTTGACGATGTAATCAGCTTTCGCTTTCATCGACTGTTCGGTTTCGGTCGAAATGAAGACCTGCTTTTGCGCATTCCACAACCATGGCGCTGCGAGCGTTGCACTGTAATTGGCTTGATATGTCCCCACTAGCGTTTTGTCTGTCACTTTATAGGCATCCAGATAATCGGGAACTATCCCTTTTTCCAGATTCAACGCATGCCACAATGGGTTGCCGCCACCTGCAACGGGTTTACCATTTTTGTCCAGATCAAACCAGACATTGTCGATACCGACCGCACCTGTGCCGCATTTCGGCACCCCCGCGCAAGCAACGGAATCATTGGTTACGCCAGATTTGCCCCACAAGCCATTGGTGCCGCCCGTCACACCGCGCCAACCACGGGTGTAGTAAGGCACGCCGATATTGATACGCCCAGCTTGCAGCGCGCCACGGTAGTAGTGATACGCCCAATCGACGTTGAGATAACCGATGCCATTGAATTGATAAGCATTGCCAGCCGTCAATTCGCCGTCTTTACCATCGTCAAATAGCGCCGCATTTGGGCCAACGAACTCATTCCATGCGCCGTGCAAGTCATACGACATCAAGCTCGCGTAGTCGAGTGCTGGCAAGGCCGACATATTTTCTTCGCCACGCAAAATCCAGCCAGAAGCGGAACCTGCAATTGTCAACATATAGTATTTTTTGTCAGCAACTGCGGCCGCATCAAATTTCTGACGCAGGGTTTTCAGCAAGACGTTATAGCTCGTCATCAAGCCTGCTAAGCGTGGTTTCGAGACGGGGAAATCGAGTGGATTGCCCGCTTCGTTATTCGTCGTTGGGTGTTCGTAGTCAATGTCAATACCGTCAAAGAACGGATATTGATGCAAGAACGCAACCAAGGAATCGGCTAGGGTATTGATGCCCGCGTTGTTGATCGAGCCATCAGCATTGGTGGTTGCGGTATAAAAACCGGTGCCGCCCGCCCAACCACCGACCGAGAGCAACACTTTCACTTTCGGATATTTCTTTTTGTACTGCGCCAGCAAATTGAAGTGTCCCTTGTATGGCAAGCTTGGGTCCATTGCCGCTGCAGGATTATTCGGCCACGTCATCGCCGTATCTGCGCTATTTGGGCTAGTGTCTAGCGCCACTTTAAAGGTGGTCGGATTAACGCTAGCGAAGGCGTAATTGACGTGACTGAGCTTATCCCATGGCAAATCGCTGACTAAATAGCTAGGGCTGCCATCGGCACCTGTGCGCCAACTGGTGAAATAGCCCACGATGCGGCGATTCAAACCAT
>JACPVY010000288.1 GCA_016197345.1 Burkholderiales bacterium | reverse complement strand
TATTCCGTGTTCCCCGCTACAGGTGCCACCGCACGCAAGCGCGCGTTCGACCATCGCGCTATTAATCGACTCTGCGAGCGCCATTTCTTGCGGCTGCGCTGGATCGACCATCATCAATAAATGGAAATTACCATCGCCAACATGGCCGATAATCGAAAAAATCATCTGATGTCGCTCGCAATCTTGTTCCGTCGTCGCGATTAAGTCGGCTAATTGTGAAATAGGGACGCAGCAATCGGTCGTAATCGCGCGCCCACCGGGGCGCATATGCAGTAAAGCAAAATAGGCTTGATGGCGGGCAGCCCACAAGCGGTTGCGCTCTTCTTGTGCGGTTGCCCAAGCAAAATTCCCGCCGCCTAGCTCCAGCGCAATTTCTTGCACTTGCTGCGCTTGCTCAGCGACACCTTGTGCGCTGCCATGAAATTCAAACAGCAACAGCGCCTGTTCGGGTAAATTCAGTTTGGCATAGGTATTTAATGCCCGCGCACTATGTTTATCAAGAAATTCCACCCGCGCTAAGGCAATCCCTGTTTGCATTGCCAGCATGACGCAGCGCACCGCGCTCACCGTATCGGCAAACGAACAAACGGCCACAGCCGTGCTTTCGGGTTGCGGATAAATTTTTAATTCGAGTTCGGTAATGATCCCTAGTGTGCCTTCGCTGCCGACCAATAAGCGGGTTAAGTCGTAACCAGTGGAGGATTTTTTAGCGCGGCTACCACATTGCACGATGCTGCCATCGGCCATTACCGCTGTCAGGGCGAGGGTGTTGTCGCGCATCGTGCCATAGCGAACTGCATTGGTGCCAGAGGCGCGGGTCGCCGCCATACCGCCTAAGCTGGCATCGGCACCGGGGTCAATCGGGAAGAAAAAGCCGCTATCACGCAGGGCATGATTCAATTGCTTGCGAGTGACGCCTGCTTGCACTCTGACGGTGAGGTCGTCGGTATGCATCGCGAGAATCTGCTGCATCGCCGACAGGTCTAGACAAAGCCCACCTTGGATCGCTAGTAAATGCCCTTCCAACGAGGTGCCCGTGCCAAAGGCGATCACAGGCACTTGGTATTGGCGGCAGAGTCGAACCGCGTCGGCCACTTCTTCTGTCGTGTGGACAAACAGCACCGCTTGCGGCGGCATGGGGTCGTAGCAGGATTCATCGCGCCCATGCTGCTCGCAAATCGCCCGCGTCTGCACGAAGCGCTGACCAAATTGTTGGCTTAGCGCGGCGCAAAAGGCGGTGGGCAATTGCGGATGGCGTAGCTTGACTGAATATTGCACGACGCTATTGGTGGTATCGTTGCCCATATGCTTTCTTTCCGTTGGCGAGTTAGCGCAGATTGTAAATGGGATTGTGGGGAGATGCCGGGCATTGCAGGGACTGCGTTGGCATTTGCCGCATAGCGTCGCAAAAAAGCACATTTTGCACCGCTTACCTTCGCTTTTCCTTGCTGGTGCTTGGGTGAGGCTCAGAATTTGCGACAATGCGAGGTCTGCCAATTGGCAAATATTGAAGAACTTTTGATTTTTCTTTATGAGGAGGATAGCAATGTCGATTTTTTCTTGTGCCCGTGCTGCGTGTTTACTCGTCACAGCGGCGATGGCAGTGATGGCAGGCGAGGCGAGTGCGAATGTCACCGCGTTTTCAGCCCATAGTCTGCAAGTCAAGCATGAAGTGAATACGAGCGTACCAGAGGCGAAAGTGTATCAAGCCCTGCTCGGACAAGTTGGCGCATGGTGGAACCCTGCACATACCTACACCAAAGATGCAAAGAATTTATCGATAGAGGCGCGGCCCGGCGGTTGTTTTTGCGAGAAATTCCCAGAAGGTGGTGGAATCGAGCATTTGCGCGTGGTGTATCTAATGCCCAATCAAGCAGTGCGCTTTAGCGGTGGGTTAGGGCCATTTCAGCCGAATGGCGTAGCGGGTTCCTTGAGTTTTAATATCGTCCCGATTTGATCAATCGCTTGAAAAATTATGTCGAAACGGGCGACCCCGCCAAGGCAGCAAAATGAGTATGAGAAATGATGATTCTGGAAGTATATAAGCGCGCCAAAAGCGAAAAATATGACACCCTGCGTTTTGTCCGTGCCGACGGCAGTGATTGTGAATGCGTGATGCCGCGCCAAGGGATGCTGCCACATGATTTAGTGCATTTTGTGGTGGAATCCAATTTGCCCGGCTGCCGAGGATTTTTGAGCCTGGTCGCTGCTGGCGCGCAAGCGAATTTTGTGATGGAGGAATTGCATGAGCTGGCGCGGGCTGAACGGGCAGAGCAGATGCAGCAAGCGGTGCAGGTGGAAGCGGTTGTCGAAGCGTTGCAAACGCAGTTGTGGGGCGGTCAATTTGACTTAGCCTCATTTTTATATGGCTGTGAGATGGCGTGTGTTGCACGCGCCATCGCCCCGCTTGATTTTGCTGGCTTTGCGCCCCAGCGCTTGTATGACGCTGCCTTGCAATTAGCACAGCAATGGCAACAACTGCCGTTTTGTCACCACCTAGTGCTGGAATTTAGCCCTTGCGCTAGCGCTTAACTCAAGAGTAAAGCGCTAAAGAGTTCTCCACCATTACTTGTAAATCCCGGTGCCTATGCAGGTTTGGGTGCCGGGAATGCGTTCGATATAACTCATTTTTTGTTCCAAAACGCGGGTCAGTGGGTTAGGCCAGACATAGCTGACCCAGCCTTTGCCATCCACTTCGCATTTTTTCGCCATTTCGCGTATCAAAAAGACGCCATTTTGGTCACGCATTTCTATCGTGGTTTGGCCGCGAATTTTGGGGTTTTTGCCGTGAACGAGCTGCAAGCCTTTGTAATCTAGGCTAAAGAGATAAAGATCCCCTTGCTTATTGATGGGGCTTTCGACATTGAAGGGGCTATTCAAGCGGTTGAATTCTTCAAAGGCTTTGTCCACGCCTTTTTCTTTGATATACATTTGCGCTTTGGCGACTAAGGCGAGCGCATCTGCCTCGGTGCTCTTGCCAGCGGCGCAGGCGCTATTGCTAGCGAATAAGCCAAAGGCGAAGTAGATGCATGCTCGCTTCAAAATCTGCTTCATGCGATGCTCCTTGCGTTGATCAAGATTGCTGAAAATCGATGCCGCTAGCGCGCAGCGTCTGGCAAGTATAGCGAGAATAGCGAGAAACAAACGGCGTGTATCGGTGTTTTAGAAGGTTTTTGTGCTTTTTAGGTTGGTGTCCATGTACTGGAAAATAATTTTGCGTCGCAATAAGCTTTCTGAGATTGTTTTCGGCTATACTTGCGGGCTGGCAAAAATCCAGTAATTTTTTTTTAACGTAAGCACGGTGCATTTGGTGGCAAGCCTAGCGTCAAGCTTCCTGTAGGCGAAGTTTGCTAAGTTTGTTAATTAACTATCCGCACCGCATGTGAAAGGTAAATCATGACCGTAGAAAATATCAACAAAGCCGCCATCATCGCGGACAATGCCCGTGGCCAAAACGACACTGGCTCCCCAGAAGTGCAAGTCGCTCTGTTGACCGCACGTATCAACGAATTGAACGGCCACTTCAAAGCACACGCTAAAGATCACCACTCGCGTCGTGGTTTGATCATGATGGTTAACCGTCGTAAAAGCTTGCTCGCCTATTTGAAAAACAAAGATGCGACCCGCTATCGTGATTTGATCGCTAAACTCGGTCTGCGTAAGTAATCTTGATTCGTTCAGATCATTTTGCACCCAAGTAATCAGTAAAAAATGCCTGCGCCAGTTATCTAGCGCGGGCATTTTCATTTTGCGCCGTGTTTTTTGCAGTCAGACGCCAACACGGCGTAAATAAGTTGTATCTAGTAAGTTGTATTTAGTAATAAGTATCCAGTAACAACGTAGCAAGCTTGTCCTCGTGCGCGAAAGGCAAGCCGTGGTGAGGTGAACGACAGCGCCTGAAAATCTGTCGGAAAAATAGAAAAGGAATACACATGTTTAATAAAGTGACGAAGACTTTCCAATATGGCCAACACACAGTCACGCTTGAAACTGGCGAAATCGCCCGTCAAGCCTCTGGCGCAGTGATGGTCTCGGTGGAGGATACAGTGGTGTTGGCAACCGTGGTTGCCAAGAAAGACGCAAAACCCGGCCAAGATTTTTTCCCCTTGACCGTTGATTATGTTGAGAAAGCCTATGCCGCAGGTCGCATCCCTGGTGGTTTTTTCAAACGCGAAGGCCGTCCTTCGGAAAAAGAAACCCTGACCTCGCGCCTGATTGATCGTCCAATCCGCCCCTTGTTCCCAGAAGGTTATTTGAACGAAGTGCAAGTGATTGTGCATGTGTTGTCAGTCAACCCTGAAATTGATCCAGATATCGCTTCCATGATCGGTGCCTCGGCTGCTTTGTGCGTCGCAGGTATTCCATTCAATGGCCCAGTCGGCGCAGCGCGCGTTGGCTATATCGATGGCCAATACGTGTTGAACCCAACCGCAACCCAACTCAAAACCTCGCAAATGGATTTGGTGGTTGCTGGTACCGAAACCGCCGTGTTGATGGTGGAATCGGAAGCGCAGCAATTGTCAGAAGAAGTGATGTTGGGCGCGGTGGTGTATGGCCACGAACAAATGAAAACTGTGATCGATGCGATTCACGCCTTGGTCGAAGAAGGCGGCAAGCCAGAAGTGGAATGGACTGCGCCAGCGAAAAACGAAGCCTTGATCGCGAAAGTAGCTGAATTGGGCGAAGCGAGCATCCGCGCCGCT
>JACPVY010000287.1 GCA_016197345.1 Burkholderiales bacterium | reverse complement strand
AAGCCCCATAGCGCAAAACGCATACCCTGCAAATTCTCGCCAAAACGGGCAAAAATTTTGTTAGGTAAGACTTGCTTTTGTAGGTCGTTGACCTCTTCCACCGCACGCAGAATTTTCAACTCTAGTCCCAATTCTTGCCCGGTACGCGCTAAGGCTTGCACGTCTTTCGGAAAGCAAGAACCGCCATAGCCGCAGCCAGCGTACAAAAAGCTCGGGCCAATCCGCTTGTCAGAGCCGATACCATGACGCACGGCCTCGATATCCGCTCCCACCACATCGGCTAAACGCGCCAATTCATTCATGAACGAAATCCGGCTGGCGAGCATCGCATTGGCTGCGTATTTGGTCAATTCCGCCGAACGCACGTCCATCCAACAAATGCAATCGTGATCACGTTGGAACGGGCCATATAAATTGCGCATCAATTGCTGCGCCCGCTGGCCACTAGCGCTGGTATCACAGCCGATGACGATACGATCAGGATGGGTAAAATCTTCGACCGCAGCACCTTCCTTTAAAAACTCAGGATTCGAAACCACGGCAAATTCATGATTGACTTTACGCTGCTGCAAAACTTCATTGATCGCATCGCGCACTTTGTCGCCAGTCCCAACTGGCACGGTTGATTTGTTGACGCCGACTTGAAATTCATCCCTCGGGGCGGCGATATTTCTTGCCGCCGCTAACACGTATTGCAAATCAGCCGAACCATCTTCATCTGGCGGCGTGCCGACTGCAATGAATTGCAATTGGCCATGCGCGACGCCTTCTGCGATGTTGCTGGTAAATTGCAAGCGCCCAGCGGCACGATTTTCGGCGACCAAGACATCCAAGCCTGGTTCGTGAATCGGGATGCCACCGTCATTCAACATTTGTATCTTGCGTTGATCGACATCAAGGCAAACCACATGATTGCCTAGTTGCGCCAAACAAGCTCCAGTGACCAGGCCAACATAACCTGTTCCGATAATTGTAATTTTCATCATGGTATGCGTCTCTTACGCCAAAACTGCTAATTCATTACGTTTAATTCTTCGGTGCGACGCGGTGGGTAGCTTTCCCACTGGCTACAACCGGGACACTGCCAATAAAACTGCCGCGCCTTGAAACCACATTGACTACATTGGTAGCGCGCCAATTTTTGCGTATAGCCATGCACGAGGTTTTTCACCATCGACAGCTCTTCCCAATGTTGCGGCTGGGCGTCCATCAAGCGCGCTTCCAACAATTTATCTAGGCCAAGCAAAGTTGGGGTGCGACGCAGTTGTTCCGACACCAGTTGCTTAGCCGCATCCACACCATCAATTTCGATCACGGCTTTGAAGACCACTTCTAACAGATCAATTGACGACGCTTCCGCCATATAGGTTTTCAGTAAATTGACGCCCTCTTGCGCACGACCGACTTGCTTATAGCCATCCATCAAGCGTTGCGCGACCAAGGCGACATGTGGCACGCTTTGCTGCTCAACTCGGCGCCACGCTAGCAAGGCCGCTTCAACATCGCCATTAGCCAGATGCACATCACCAATCAACATGGTTGCGCGCACGTTTTTGCGATCTGCCAACAAAGCTTTTTCGAGATCCAGCAAGCCGGCTTTCAAATAGTCCTGTCCCAATTCATATTGGGCATGGACTTTTTGCTCTGGCGGTAAATCGGGACGGGACAATAAATTTTGATGGACCCGAATCGCGCGTTCGGTTTCGCCACGGCGACGGAATAAATTGCCGAGCGCAAAATGCATTTCTGCGGTTTCAGGGTCAAGTTTGACGATGTCGATGAAGGCGTCAATCGCCTTATCTGGCTGCTCATTTAAGAGCAAATTGAGGCCTTTGAAATAGCCGCGCGGTAAGGTACGCGATTCGGACAATAATTCACGAATATCAACGCGGGCCGCGATCCAGCCCAGCGCAAAGAAGACTGGTATTCCCAGCAACCACCAAATTTCAAATTCCATTATTGGCAACGCCCGCTAGCATAAAGGGGATCGACAAGCACTGTCGCGATTAATTGGCTATCAATTAGCTGTGTTTTTTGCTAAGTGGAAAGTGCAACCACACTATCCGGTTGCGGCGGCTGTTCGCGCACCTGCTGTAACTCCTGTTTTTCCTGTTGCATGGTGTGAATCTGTTTTTGCAAACGGGCAATTTCGCGCTTGTGCGTGAAAACATAGGGGGACATTGCCAATACGCCCATGCTTGCACCCAACACAAAAAAACCTAACACCATCAACACCAGCGGTGCATGTAATTCATATTTAAAAAACAAATGCAGATCAACTTCGTGCGTGTTTTTTAAGGCAAAACCAAAAAATAAGATGAAGAGAAGTACTGCGACAATTCTGGAAACAATTTTCATTGCAGCCCCCTATTGTGTCTAAGCGCTCGCTGGTTCATCAAAAAAAACGGCATCCGCAGATGCCGTTGTGAGAAAGGCGAAGCTAGTTTTTCACTACGAGATGCTGATTTCTCTGCATCGCTAGCCACGTCTTTCTCTTGCATTACTTATTTCTCACGCGAACCAACTTAGTCTTGCACGCTATCAGGCATAGCATCGACGCGTTCGCGCAACTCTTTGCCGGGCTTAAAGTGGGGTACGCGCTTTTCCGGCACCATCACTTTATCGCCCGATTTCGGGTTGCGCCCTATACGCGGCGGACGGCTATTCAATGCAAAGCTGCCAAAACCACGGATCTCGATACGCTGACCTGTCGCCAACGCGTGTGCCATCGCATCGAGTATCGTTTTGACCGCAAAATCTGCATCTTTCGCCACCAACTGCGGATAACGCTCAGCCAAGCGCTGAATCAGCGCCGACTTTGTCATGCCAGTCTTCGTCATGCCGGACAATTAGTTCTTGTTGTCGAACTTAGCCTTGAGCAAAGCGCCCAGACTGGTGGTGCCGGAAGCAGCGTTGCTGTCAGCCGAAGCCATTTTTTGCATCGCTTCTTGGGTTTCCACGTTGTCTTTTGCTTTGATCGACAATTGGATGCTGCGTGCTTTGCGATCGATGTTCAAAATCAAGGCTTCTACCGAATCGCCCACTTTCAAATGGGTGCCAGCATCTTCCACGCGGTCACGCGAGATTTCGGAAGCGCGCAAATAGCCTTCAACATCATCCGACAATTGGATCACAGCGCCTTTGGCTTCAACCGATTTCACGGTACCAGTCACCAACGCACCTTTGTCATTCATTGCGGTGTAGTTGTTGAATGGATCGCCTTCGAGTTGTTTAACGCCCAAGGAAACGCGTTCGCGTTCAACGTCGATTGCCAACACAACGGCTTCCAGTTCGTCACCTTTCTTGAAGCGACGCACTGCTTCTTCGCCAGATTCAGTCCACGACAAGTCAGACAAGTGCACCAAACCGTCGATGTTGCCAGCCAAGCCGATGAACACGCCGAAGTCGGTGATCGATTTGATCGCGCCGCGGACTTTGTCACCTTTCTTATGGTTGACACCGAAGTCATCCCAAGGATTAGCTTTGCACTGTTTCATGCCCAAGCTGATACGACGACGTTCTTCGTCGATTTCCAGAACCATGACTTCCACTTCGTCGCCCAATTGAACAACTTTGTTTGGTGCCACGTTTTTGTTGGTCCAATCCATTTCGGAAACGTGAACCAAACCTTCGATACCTTGTTCCACTTCCACGAATGCGCCGTAGTCGGTCAGGTTGGTGACTTTGCCGAACAAACGGGTGCTTTGTGGGTAACGACGGGACAAACCAGTCCAAGGATCGTCGCCCAATTGTTTCACGCCCAGAGAAACACGGTTTTTCTCTTGATCGTATTTCAACACTTTAGCGGTGATTTCTTGGCCAACGGTCAAGACTTCGGATGGGTGACGCACACGACGCCATGCCAAATCGGTGATATGCAACAAGCCGTCGATGCCGCCGAGGTCCACGAATGCGCCGTAGTCGGTGATGTTTTTCACCACGCCGGTCACCACGGTGCCTTCTTTCAGCGTTTCCATCAATTTTTGACGTTCTTCGCCCATCGACGCTTCGATCACTGCACGACGCGACAACACGACGTTGTTACGTTTGCGATCGAGTTTGATGACTTTGAATTCCATCGTCTTACCTTCGTAAGGCGTGGTGTCTTTTACAGGACGGGTATCGACCAAGG
>JACPVY010000286.1 GCA_016197345.1 Burkholderiales bacterium | reverse complement strand
TTGTCGTCCGCGGTAAACATGTTGCATGCGGCCGTTCAGGACCTTGAATTGACCATGGCGTCCATGGGTACCCTTTCACCGCAAAAGAAATAGGCCATGATCGGATCAAGAATCGTTTTAAAGCGTGGCGCAAAGGACGAGGCCGAAAAGCCGTTCTGGATATCGTTCGCCGATCTCATGACGGCGCTCATGGTCCTCTTCCTTGTCGTCATGGGCGTTGCCCTGCTCGCGGTGACCAAAAACGTCACCGAACGCGAGAAGAAGGAAGAGCAGCACAGGAAAGATATCAAGACGATCCTCGATCGTTTCGAGCTCGCGGCGAAACGCCACGAGCAAGACGGCGTACACGTTGACCGAGTGCGCCACGTAATAGATTTTGGCGATCGGGCACGGTTCGCTTTCGGTAAATCGAACCTGGACGCGAGCCAAGAAGCGGTGCTTCGCCGGTTCGTCCCCGAGATCCTGGCATTGGCGAACGACGAATTGGGAAAACGTGTGCTCAAGCGTATGGTCGTTGAGGGATATACGGATAAGACCGGCACCTACCTCCGGAATCTGAACTTGAGCCTCCAGCGCAGCCAGCGGGTGCTTTGTAGCCTGTTTGCAAACCAAGGCGTAGAACTGCTCAATGCCGAACAAAAAGACCAAGTCAGAAATCTCTTTCTCGTCGGCGGGTATTCGTTTAACGCGGCGAAAAACACCGACGAGGAAAGCCGCCGGGTAGAGATGCGGCTGGAATTCCTCGGCGTGGATGAGCTTCGCGGCCCTGCTCAAGCGGCACCGGGCAACTTCGGCGAGTGCGCGATCTCATGAATACGCCCCTCTCCCGGCTCGCGGCGTTACTTGGCCAAGGAACCGAAATTGCCGCAAAAAGCATGACAGTGCCTCCTGCCGTTGATTCCGCCTTGGAAGCAATGCGTTTGAGGACGACAAAAAGCACTCCCGTCCGCATACAGTCGGACCAGCAACTGCTCGCTATTCGCACATTCTGGGACACGCATGAAATACCAGGGTTCCGGGAAGCCTACCTTCTCTCATGGGGACTCTGCCTCCCCCATCGGGAGAAGGGTTTTTGCATTCTTGAGGACAATCGAAGACTCAAGCGGGTATTGGAAAAGGCTGATGAGTACCTGGAGAAGCCGAGAGTGTATCGACGTTGCTATCAAGGGCTGAGCCAAAGTTATTTCGCTTATTCCTATACTTCCCAGGAAGGCAGAGTGGCGGCGGCTGGCAATTGGCCAATGTTTCGAGAATATCTGCACGCGCGAAGCTCATGTATTCGTGACGAGTATGGGAATCCCGAATGGGTCCAGACTGCTATCAACAACAAAGATATTTTTGGTCGCGATCCTTGTTCCCCCTATGTCATGGACCTTCTGCACGGTGACACTCGCATGATTGATCAACTCTGTGATCACCTTTCCATTGGCAAAGCGTCGTGGTTTTTGGACAAGTTGGTCATGGCTCAAGTACGCAAATCGACGACGTTGAGCCATGACCAATTTCTTGAACTTCTCCAGCGTCTTCTCGATGTGCTCGAAAAAAACGAAGTCCAACGCGATGCGGGCTTGCGCCTATTACTCGACCGATACGCAGATATTCCGGGACACCTCCTCCATCAGCCGTTACGCGACATGAGCGTCTTCCATTGGGGAAACCCTTGGCTTCCCTCCAACGAGGCGCGCTGGGGTGGTGTCGCCGAAGATACTCGTCGTATGGTATCGGACTGGCTCAAATTGGAATTTATCGAAGCATTCTTTACCAAGCTTGCAGAAGATGGACTCGGAGATCCACGGAGAATGAAGTTTTGGAAGCGGTACGTAAAGGCTATCGACCATATCGAGTTCGCACTGGGTTCATTCGCCAGAAACACAACTGAACCTGACTTTGTGGCATTACGGAAGAAAATGAAAGGAATCATTTGCACACTTGATGCATCCGGTACCAACAACGCCTTCATCATGCGAATGGGTGACCTCGTAGCAGTAGAATTCAGCGATCTCGGCAACGCACTCTACGGGTACAATGCCACAACCGTTCCGTTTGATACCCGTAAAAACCTCTTCCTTCCATCCAGCACGCCGAACTCCCTGAAACAAAAACCTAGAGCAGTTCTTTGGCAAGGCCATCACGGGATAAAAGGGAGTGGGAACAGTTGGGAAAACATTGTGGAATCAAAACTGGCACACCAATTCGGCATCCAACCTGATCAAATGAAACGGCATCGCGGGAAGGCGAATCCCCCCTCATCGGCAACTGCTTCGTCTAAGACAACAGCACAAGCAGCCAAAGAATTCCAACACGCCAAGCCCTATTCTCTCGATGCGCTTGCCTTATATGTACGTCAGCATGGTCTTTCTATACGGGACAACTCTTCTATCGGAGGAAGCGTGTGGGTATATGCCGGCACCGACGATTCGGAGATAGGAAAAACGCTCACCCGCTGGGGCTTCCAATACAGGCCAGGAAAAGGCTGGTGGAAATAAAGGTGCAAAATGTTCAAATTTTTCAGAAAAAAAGACCTC
>JACPVY010000415.1 GCA_016197345.1 Burkholderiales bacterium | reverse complement strand
TGGTTTTGAAGTGAAAAATATCGAATTTGCGCCGCATCTCGTCTTGCAAACGGGCGCTGATTGTCGGCTCAGTGGCATTCGCATCGTGCAGCGTGGCGATAATTTGCAAGTGGTGTATGCCGAACGTCCGGGTATGTGGGCAGAGAGCAAAATCTACACCTTCACCATTTATGAATTAATCAAAACCGTCAACGGTGACGTGCCTTATCCAGATTTGTATTTTAAACAAGTTAAAAAGCTGAATACCAAGGCCAGTTATTGCGATGCCAATAATGCACTCGATAAAGAAAGCCAACTTTTTTTATAATGACGCCGCGTTGGCTCTCGGCTATTGCAAAAATATGTGATGGCAAAATACCAAGATCGACCTAGCGGAAAACCCATGATGGTCGATTTTCTCCAGGAAACTTAAGATAAATCAAGCACTTATGTTTATAAGTGAGCGTTAAACGCGGTCTAGTCAAGACTGTGTTGAGGACTGACAAGATTTTTCCGGTCTGCTATACTTGACTAAATCGTTCAACAAATAAGGGCATTGACGGAATTTGAAGAAGTTGTTGAACGAGCAGACCGCTTGGACGAGATGCATAGGCGTAGCATTCATAGATAGATGAGGTTGAAATGCGATTGACCACAAAAGGGCGTTTTGCCGTAACGGCAATGATAGATTTGGCGATGCGCGAAAGCAAAGGTCCAGTCACGTTGGCCGGCATTAGCCAACGTCAGGAAATTTCCCTCTCCTATTTGGAACAATTATTTGGCAAATTGCGGCGCCACCAAATCGTGGAATCGGTGCGCGGCCCAGGCGGTGGTTACACGCTAGCGCGCAAAGCGGAAAAGGTGACGGTGGCCGACATTATCATCGCCGTTGATGAACCTTTAGATGCAACCCAATGCGGCGGCAAAGAAAATTGCCACGGCGCAGATCATCAAGGCGGCACGCGCTGCATGACCCATGATTTATGGACCACGCTGAACGCCAAAATGGTCGACTTTTTGGATTCCGTCACTTTGCAAGATCTGGTGGATCAGCAACAGCAAAAAGCGCAAGAACAAAACGTAGTACACCTGCACCGCAACCCGGTATTGGCACAGGCCTAAGACAATAGTGAAGTAACTGAACGTGGAGTGTTTGATGACTGCTGCATTGGAAAAAAAGTTTGAGACGAATCTGATCGACCTGATCCATACCCCGCATTTTCCGGTGTATATGGATTATTCGGCGACGACACCGATAGATCCGCGCGTGGCCGACAAGATGATTCCGTATCTGCGCCAGCAATTTGGCAATGCAGCGTCGCGCAGCCACATGTATGGCTGGGAAGCGGAAAAAGCGATTGAAGAAGCGCGCGAACATGTTGCCGCTTTGGTCAATTGCGATGCGCGTGAAATCATCTGGACTTCTGGCGCTACTGAAAGCAATAACCTCGCTTTAAAAGGTGCCGCGCATTTTTACAAAACCCGCGGCAAACACATTATCACCGTCAAAACCGAGCATAAAGCCGTGCTCGACACTGTGCGCGAATTAGAGCGCCAAGGCTTCGAAGCCACTTATCTGCAACCGCAAGATAATGGCTTAATCACCATCGAACAATTGCAAGAAGCAATTCGTCCCGACACCATTTTAGTTTCCGTGATGTTCGTCAATAATGAAATCGGCGTAATCCAGCCGATCGCAGAAATTGGCAAACTTTGCCGTAGCAAAGGCATCATCTTCCATTGCGACGCCGCGCAAGCGACTGGCAAAGTAGCGATTGATCTGTCCCAATTGCAAGTGGATTTGATGACCTTCACGTCGCACAAATCGTATGGCCCGAAAGGCGTGGGCGCGCTCTACGTTTGCCGCAAACCACGCGTGCGCTTGGAAGCGCAAATGCACGGTGGCGGCCATGAGCGCGGTTTGCGTTCGGGCACTTTGCCTACCCACCAAATCGTCGGCATGGGTGAGGCCTATCGCATTGCCCGTGAAGAAATGGAGAGCGAATTGACGCGCATCAAGGCTCTGCGTGATCGCTTAGCGAAGGGTTTGCAAGACATCGAGGAAGTCTATGTCAATGGCGACATGGAACACCGCGTGCCGCACAATTTGAACGTCAGCTTTAACTATGTCGAAGGCGAATCCTTGATCATGGCGATCAAAGATTTAGCCGTTTCCTCTGGTTCGGCCTGTACCTCCGCCAGCTTGGAACCTTCCTACGTCTTGCGCGCCTTGGGTCGTAGTGATGAATTAGCGCATAGCTCGATCCGCTTTACGATTGGCCGTTTTTCGACTGAAGAAGATATCGATTTCGCGGTCAATTTGCTCAAGGCTAAAGTGGCTAAATTGCGTGAATTATCTCCGCTATGGGACATGTTTAAAGATGGCGTCGATATGAATTCCATCCAGTGGGCGGCCCACTAAAAGGGATGGCGCTCAGTATTAGCCAGCCAAAACGAATTTACTTTACAGATTAAAGAGGCAAGCAAATGGCATATTCAGAAAAAGTGTTGGACCATTACGAAAATCCGCGCAATGTCGGCAGTTTCGACAAAGGCGATGAAACAGTAGGCACCGGCATGGTCGGCGCTCCAGCCTGCGGTGACGTGATGAAATTGCAGATCAAAGTCGGTGCAGATGGCTTGATCGAAGATGCGAAATTCAAAACCTATGGCTGCGGCTCGGCAATTGCCTCGTCATCCTTGGTCACCGAATGGGTTAAAGGCAAAACCTTGGATCAAGCGCTAGCGATCAAAAATACGCAAATCGCTGAAGAATTGGCGCTGCCACCAGTCAAAATCCATTGCTCGATTTTGGCTGAAGACGCGATTAAAGCTGCCGTGCAAGATTACAAAGAACGTCATAGCAATACTTGATTTGATCGTTTTTAGCGTTGGAGAAAAAGATGACGATTACCTTGACCGAAAAAGCAGCAAAGCACATCACGCGCTATATCGAAAAGCGTGGCAAAGGCTTGGGCCTGCGTTTTGGCGTGCGCACCACGGGCTGTTCCGGTTTGGCCTATAAATTGGAATACGTGGATGAAGCGCAAGACGAAGACAATGTGTTTGAGTCGCATGGCGTCAAGTTATTCGTCGATCCGAAAAGCTTGCCGTATATCGACGGCACCGAGCTCGATTACGCACGCGAAGGCTTGAACGAAGGCTTTAAATTCAATAATCCTAACGTCAAGGATGAATGTGGTTGCGGCGAAAGCTTCCGCATTTAAGCCCAAGGCTGCTGCAATCCGCTGAAAACGCCTTAGCGCAATGCCATGACGGTATTGCGCCTACTTCGTCACTTTATGCAAAATCATTTCGAGCTATTCCAGTTGCCGCAGCAGTTTGTCATCGATAGCGCCGCGCTAGATGCGGCCTATCGTGAAGTGCAAAGCCAAGTGCATCCTGATCGTTTTGTCTCTAGTACCGAGGCGCAAAAGCGTGTCGCCATGCAATGGGCAACACGCGCCAACGAGGCCTATCAAACGCTGAAAAATCCGCAAAAACGCGCACAGTATTTGTGTGAATTGAATGGCGTGAATTTGGAAACCGAATCCAATACCAGCATGCCAGCGGCGTTTTTGATGCAGCAAATGGAGTGGCGCGAAACGCTCGCCGAAGCGCGCGCTGCAAAAGATATCGATGCGCTAGAAGCGCTCGCGCAAGAGTTGCGTCATAGCAGCAAAGCATTACTGCAACAAGTCGCTAGCAGCCTTGCAGCAGAAGATTACCTCGCTACCGCTGGTCATTTGCGCAGCCTGATGTTTGTCGATAAATTTGGCGAAGAATTAGAAACGGCATTTGATCTAGTAGGGTAGCAGTAGGGTGGGCAACTTGTTGCCGTACATTCTGGTAAACGGAGTGTGAGGGCATAGGCTAGCGCACAGCGAAAAAACTCGCAACATCCGATAGACGCACCGCGCATTGAGCGCAGAAACACTATGGCACTATTGCAAATTTCTGAACCAGGCATGTCCACCGCGCCGCATCAACATCGCTTGGCTGTTGGCATTGATTTGGGCACCACCAACTCGCTCGTGGCCACCGTGCGTAGCGGCAGTGCTGAAGTGTTACTTGATGAAGAAGGGCGGCCGCTGCTGCCTTCCGTCGTACGCTATCTGCCAAATGGCCACGCCAATATTGGCTACAAAGCGCAAGCGATGCAAACTGAAGATCCGAAAAATACCATCGTCTCGGTCAAGCGCTTCATGGGTCGCGGTTTGGAAGATATCGCTTACGCCGAAAACCTGCCATATAACTTCCACCCCGGCCCCGGCATGGTGCAATTGAAAACCGTCGCTGGCGTAAAAAGCCCAATCGAAATTTCGGCGCAAATTTTAGCGACGCTACGGCAGCGCGCTGAAGATAGTCTAGGCGGCGATTTAGTCGGTGCTGTCATCACGGTGCCAGCGTATTTTGATGACGCCCAGCGCCAAGCCACTAAAGACGCGGCGCAGTTAGCCGGTTTGAATGTGTTGCGTCTATTGTCAGAACCCACCGCTGCCGCGATTGCCTATGGTTTAGACAATGCTTCCGAAGGCATTTTCGCCGTCTATGACTTGGGCGGCGGCACCTTCGATATCTCGATTTTGAAACTCTCGCGCGGCGTATTTGAAGTGCTGTCAACGGGTGGCGATTCTGCGTTAGGCGGCGACGATTTCGACCATCGCCTATTTTGCTGGATCATCGAACAAGCCAAACTGCAACCGCTCTCCGATCACGATACCCGCATGTTGATGGTGAAAGCCCGCGCCATCAAAGAACTGCTCTCTAGCCAAGACAGCGCCCATATCGAAGCCAAGCTCGATTCTGGCGAAGTGG
>JACPVY010000414.1 GCA_016197345.1 Burkholderiales bacterium | reverse complement strand
CTAAAAACAGCATCTAAATTAATCATCGGCAATGGTGGGCGAGTCGCCAACCCTACGTTTTCTACTTTCTCGACAGCCTCTTGGGATCGTGGGGAGGCAAATGCATCTTGAAAACTATTTTTTCTGGGCAGATTTCTGTTTGCGCCTAGCCAACATACCCATGATTCCCAAACCAGCTAACAGTAATGCATAGCTTTCAGGTTCTGGTACCGCTTGGATATTCGTCACATCGGCGCTGACATATACCCCGCCGCTTGGTCTTTGATAAATCAAATATAAGGTATGGGTATCAAAGGCACTGACATTGCTGATTTGGTTGGCGCTCGGGAATGCGTTGGATTGCAAAACATTGCCGCCGCCGCCCAGCAACATTATGTTCCATCCCGTTAATTGTAAATCGGGGACACTTTGGTTGGCATACACCACGCCGCCGTCGCCAAATAATTGCCCAGAGATCAAGCTAATCGTGTCATATTGTCCCGCAAGGTGCTGCACGGCGACACTGCCGCGATTGGTGCTGACTTGCACATTGCCAACCATGCTGTGGCTGCTGGCTAAAGCATCAATGAAATATCCATTATTCGGATTGGTATGCGAATTAGGTTTGCCATCGTCGAGCACAAAACTGCCATGTACCGCGCCGCCAATCGGATAAAGCGAGCCAAGAGCGATTTTGTCTCCTGTATTGAATTGAACGTTCGCATTTTGCGCAAACTCTCTTATTGGACGATATCGCGCAATGTAATGCAAGCAACAAAGTGAAACGGTAACAGGAGCAAGTGCTGCTGGTCGCGGCCATGAATTTGGAGGGGAATTTCGCCACAAGCTGTGGCGAAATTTACGGCAGTCAAACGAGGTATCGAGTCAAATCAATTACGCAAACAACCTTGCCAATTCCACTCCCGGCTCTGGTGCACGCATAAACGCTTCGCCCACCAAGAAGCTATGCACATCGGCATCGCGCATTTTTTTCACGTCGTCCGGCGTGATAATGCCGGATTCGGTGATGACGATTTTATCCGGCGCGATGCGCGGCAATAGACCTAGCGTTGTATCTAGGGACACATCAAAAGTGCGTAGGTTGCGGTTGTTGATGCCTAGCAGTGGGGTTTGCAGACGCATCCCTAGTTCTAGCTCGGCTCCATCATGCACTTCCACCAGCACTGCCATTCCTAGCTCCAGCGCGCAGGCTTCAAGTTCGCGCATCAAGCCGGGATCGAGCGCAGCGACGATCAGCAAAATCGCGTCGGCGCCCCAACTACGCGCTTGATAGACTTGATACATGTCTATCATGAAATCCTTGCGTAGCGCGGGTAGCGCACAGGCGGCGCGCGCTTGCTGCAAGTAGGCGGGCGCGCCTTGAAAAAACTGTTCATCCGTCAACACCGAGAGGCAAGCCGCGCCGTGTTGGGCATAGCTGTTTGCAATCGCAGCGGGTTGAAAATCAGCGCGTAACACGCCTTTGGAGGGCGAGGCTTTTTTTACTTCGGCGATGACCGCCGCTTGTTTATTGGCGATTTTGTGGCGTAGCGCGCCTGCAAAGTCACGCAAGCTAGCGCGGGCTTCTTTATCGCTTTCCACCTCGCGTCGGAGTGAAGCAAAGTCTTGCCGTTTTTTTGCGTTAGCGACTTCGTCAGCTTTGACATCGAGGATTTTATTGAGAATATCTGACATGGTTTTTTGCTATGGTGATGATAGTAATGGGGACGCACTCATTAGGTATGTGGCGGTCGCAAGGTGTGTCCGATGTTTCCTCGTGCGGCTGGCGCGAAAGGAGTAATGTAGGGCGGGTTACATGTAGCCCGTCGCTCTGCGGGCAACTTGTTGCCCACGGATTTGAAGTGTCGTAAAAAGCACCTCATTTTGGTGTAATTCAGGATTTTGAACAGCCCGAATTGTCCAAACTTTGATGCTAAGAACGAGATTCACTGCCGTGGGCAACAAGTTGCCCACCCTACGCTTAATTATGCGCCCCCAACTCCTGCGTGACTTTGACAAACTGCTGCATCTTCGCTAGCGCCGCGCCAGATTCCATCACTGCCCGTGCTTTCGCTAGGCCATCAGCGATTGAGTGCGCTACGCCCGCTGCATATAGCGCCGTGCCAGCGTTAATCGCGACGATATCTGCCGCAGCACCACCTTGGTTGCTGAGCGCTGCAATCACTTTATCTTTCGATTCTTGCGCGCCATCGACCTTGAAATTGCGGCTTGCGCTCATTTGCAAACCAAAGTCTTCCGGGTGGATTTCATATTCGCGAATTTCACCATTGACCAGTTCACCTACTAGCGTTGCCGCGCCGAGGGACACTTCATCCATATTGTCCCGTCCCCAGACCACAATCGCATGCTGCGCGCCTAAGCGTTGTAGCACCCGCACCTGTATCCCGACCAAATCCGGGTGAAACACGCCCATCAAAATATTTGGCGCGGAAGCCGGGTTGGTCAAGGGGCCAAGGATGTTGAAAATCGTGCGCACACCGAGTTCGCGCCGTACTGGCGCAGCGTGGCGCATCGCAGCGTGGTGATTCGGTGCGAACATGAAACCGATATTGGTACGGGCGATAGATTGCGCTACTTGTTCAGGTTTCAGATTGATATTGGCCCCTAGCGCTTCCAGCACATCGGCACTACCAGAGGACGAAGAGACGCTACGGCCACCATGCTTCGCTACACGCGCGCCAGCGGCGGCGGCGACGAACATCGATGCAGTAGAAATGTTAAACGTATGCGCACCATCGCCACCGGTGCCAACAATATCGAGCAAGCCGCGGGTATCGGCCATCGGCACTTTGGTGGCAAATTCGCGCATCACTTGCGCTGCGGCGCTGATTTCGCCAATGGATTCTTTTTTGACGCGCAAGCCCATCGTCAATGCGGCGATCATCACTGGGGACATTTCCCCCGCCATAATTTGCCGAAACAGGGACAGCATCTCATCATGAAAAATTTC
This sequence comes from Burkholderiales bacterium, assembly GCA_016197345.1. Lineage (GTDB taxonomy): Bacteria > Pseudomonadota > Gammaproteobacteria > Burkholderiales > Burkholderiaceae_D > JACPVY01. The sequence goes on along the minus strand of JACPVY010000414.1, from coordinate 367 downwards.
ACGGTGTTCGATACAGCGCAATAGCGCTTCTTGTGGAGTAATTGACATCAAGATCCCCTTTATTTTTTGCCGAGCAAAAAGTTTTTCAGCAGCGCGTGGCCGTGTTCAGACAGAATGGATTCCGGGTGAAATTGCACGCCTTGAATATCCAATTCTTTATGCCGCACCGCCATGATTTCGCCGTCATCCGTCCATGCTGTCACTTCTAAGCAATCGGGTAGCGAATCGCGCTCTATCGCTAAAGAGTGGTAGCGAATCACGGTGAAAGGGGTGGGCAAGCTATCAAATACACCGACGCCAGTATGCGCAATCATCGAGGTTTTGCCGTGCATCACTTGCTTAGCGCGGATCACCTTGCCGCCGAAAG
>JACPVY010000413.1 GCA_016197345.1 Burkholderiales bacterium | reverse complement strand
TTATGAAGCCTGCAACTTTCAGGATCTCACCGGCCAGCGTATTAAAAAAGTTATGCAAGCGCTGGATATTACCGAATCGCGCATACGCAAGCTTATTGGGCTTTTCTCCAGTGATGGCAGCATTAACGGCACGCGACCCGCACCGCAACGCCAATTTAAGGGCGCGGCAGTGCTATTGGCCGAAGATAACGATATCAATCAACAAATTGCCGTCGAATTATTGCAAGTGGTCGGGATAGAGGTGGCATTAGCGAATACTGGCCGTGAAGCCTTGGATAAATTGCTGGCAGCGGGGCCAAACGGCTTTGATTTGGTCTTGATGGATTTGGAAATGCCTGACATGGATGGTCATGAAGCGACCATCGCCTTGCGCCAAGAACGGCAATTTGCCGCGCTGCCAATTGTGGCGATGACCGCGCATGCCTTGGCCGAAGTGCGCGAGCGCTGCCTGCGCGAAGGCATGCAAGACTATTTGACCAAGCCAATCAATCCCGATCAGTTATACAACGTGTTGGCACGCTGGCTACCGCTTTCGCTACAAGTCAGTAGTAGTGCGGCAGCGGCAGAGCTCACCAATGAAGGCTTATTACCGGATTTGCCGGGTATTAATTTACGTGATGCCTTGTCGCGGGTGGCAGGGAATGTCGCGCTATATCAGCAATTGCTGGCGCGTTTTGCGATTTCGCAAGCGGAAGTGGTGCAGCAATTGCGGCGTCATGTAAAAAGCGGCCGCCGTGCCGACGCCGCCCGTTTAGCACATAGCCTGCGCGGCGTGGCTGGCAATATTGGCGCGGAAGGCGTGGCCCAATTGGCGCAAGACCTCGAATATCGTTTGCAAAGCGCGAGCTTAGAAAGCGAACAATTGCAGCGTCAATTGGCCTTGCTGGAAAAAGATTTACGGCCTTTGTTGCAAGCGCTCGCAAATTGGCAACCTAGCAAACCCGCTTTGCCCACGCAGCCGGTGCAAAATCTGCAATTGCAATTACAGCATTTACTGCAATTGCTACAAGAAGCGAGCGCCGATGCGGTGGATGTGTTTGCGCAATTGCGCGGGGAACTAGCCGATATGCCAAACTTCCCGCTCGAAGAATTCAACTCGCATTTGGAGCAATTCGAATTCGACGCCGCGCATCGCGTGTTGCAGCGGGTGTTGCAAAGGGCGGCGCTGCATTGAACGCCGCCTTAGCTAGCCAAAGCAGTTCTTCACGCGCTACGAAAATGCATTGATAGGCAAAATAATATTGATCGCCAGATAGCCTAGCCCGATCACGGTCAAGGTTGCTTTATCAAAGGCGCGGGATAATTCTTTATCGCCGACCACATGCCAGATAAACATCGACACCACCGCCGCGAGCAAGCAGGTAAAAATGGTGAACAGACCAAGGAAGCTGACGTATTCGACCAGCCCAAACTGGCCGGAAGAGGGCAACATCGAGCTCACCAGATAGGAATTAGCAACGGCACCGAAATACGAGCCAACCGGCATCGAGACGCGTGGCCCACCTTCGCTAGCGCGTATCAAAAAGCTGGTAAAGGTCAACAACATGCCAGCAAATAGGCCGATAAAACTTTTGAAATACACTCCCATGCTATTGCGCTTGACGCTAATGCCAATATTGAGGTCGGTAAAGGTTGCGTGTTTGCCTTTAGTGACGCGCGGGTCGCCATAGGCGGTTTTATAGGTGTGATTTTTAATGACCTTGGTAAAGCCCGTCATGCTATAGCCGGGCACCCTGACGCGTGAACTGATATTCGATTCATCGTCGGCGATATAGCGTAGTTGGGATGCATCGCGCGCGCCATCTTCGACTTGTAGATTGAGCATATGGTCGTCGAGCGGAACGCGGGTGGTGTTGAAAAACTTCGTGACCTTGGCTTGTACCCGAAAGCGCTGATAATTCACGCCATTCTCGCTATAGCTATCGAGTAATTCCTTCTTTTCGATTTTGGCATCGACTAATTGAAAGGTTTTACCGGGATCGAGATTGGCAGCTCCTTGCCAGCGAAACCAGATGAAAAACGTCGTCGTCCAAAAGGAGTCGCGAATCGAGAAGTTATCGATGCCATCGATATAGACGCCGACCGTAACGGGAACAAAATCGCCTGTGGCTGGAATGGGATCGGGAGCGGTGCGTCCTGGTTCTACTTGGTCTGCTGCCATCCGCATTGCGTGATTGCGATTGGCGTTCACTTTTTCACCTTGCACCACATCACTCGCGATCAGTCCAATTGCGAGATAGACCAGCGCCATCAGCATCACCCATGCCCACAGGTATTTGCGTTTAGCGCTGTCAACTGCTTTCCATATGCCCATGATCAACTCCTGTTATGCAGGTGAATCAGGTGACGGCAAGATTGTGGTGATTGACTCATTGAGGAACGCCTTAGATCGCTTAGTGGCTCAACAAACGCCGCAATAAACGCCTCATAAAACGCCTCAATAAGCGCCGCAATAAGTGGCTGATTATAGGATGGAAAGCAGGCGCTGGGAAAAAAATCAGCACGATGCTAAGGCGCGCTGATTCGAGCTATACACATTGTCGGGCGCAAGTACTTCGCCCTTAGCGAGTGCCGCTAGCCATTCGTCGGTGCTGGCAACTGCGGCAAAACCGGTGTGCATGACGACGCTGAACACGCGGTGAATTTCTTCTGCGCTAGCACTACCAACGGCATTGCTATAGGGCAGGGACGCACTCGCATCGTGCAACAATTCCACGCGCCAGCCTTCATGCGATGCTTGCCGTGCGGTGGCATCGTTGCAATTGTGCGTCATATAGCCAACGATGGTCAGCACTTCAATTTCGTGTGCTTTCAGCCAAGCGGCGAGCGTAGTTCCCGTTAAGGCGCTCGCCATGCTTTTTTGCACCAGCAAGTCATGTGGGCGACCAGCAATGTCGGGGTGGAGCGCGACGCCCTCGCTACCCGGCGCGAAAATCGGGGCGCCGCTACTGGCCACATGTTGTACCAACACAATCGGTATATGCGCCGCATGGGCTGCATCCATCGCGCGGCAGATATTGGGCAGGGTTTGTTCGACGGGCGGATAGCTGACCCGCAAGTTGCCTGTGAAATATTCATTTTGGACGTCGATCACTAGCAGCGCGCGTTTGTTGGGGTGTGGAGTATTGGCGTTCATTGTCTATTCCTCGTGGTTGAAAAGAGCGTCCAGTATGGGCGGAGTCGTTACGAGGCAAAAGTGGCCCAAAATACAAATTACGCTAATATTGGGCCAAACTCTCATCTGGAGCAGCTATGCCTAGCCATACCATCGCGGTGCTTGCCTTTGATCGCATTAGCCCTTTTCACTTATCCGTGCCGTGTGTGATATTTGGCGAATCCGGTTTGCCGGGTGCGCCATGTGACGTGCACGTTTGCGCGTGGGAAACTCAGCCTTTGCAAACCAGCGCGGGTTTTAGCATCACACCGGCGTTTGGTCTGGAAGCGCTAGCTTTGGCCGATATCATCATCGTACCGAGTTGGCGTGACCCGGCAGAAATTGCGGCGCCAGCAGTGCTAGCAGCCTTGCGGGCGGCACATGCGCGAGGCGCGCAGGTGGTCGGGCTATGCTTGGGGGCGTATCTGCTGGCGCAGGCGGGTTTGCTCGATGGCTTACGCGCGACCACGCATTGGGCTTACGCACAAGATTTTGCGCAGCGCTTTCCAAAAGTGCAATTGCAAGCTGACGTGTTGTATATCGAAGAAGATAATGTGTTGACCTCGGCTGGCACGGCGGCGGCAATTGATTGCTGTTTGCATATGCTGCGCCAACGCTTCGGCGCACAAGCGGCCAATAGCGTCGCCCGCAAGATGGTGGTGCCGCCGCATCGCCAAGGTGGGCAAGCACAATACATAGAATATGCGCTGCCCGTTAGTGCGCGTAGTTCGCGTCTAGCGGGCTTGCTCGACCAAGTGCGCGCGAACTTGCCTTTGCCCCATAGCGTTGATAGCTTAGCCGCCCAGGCGTTGATGAGTCGCCGTAGCTTTACGCGCAGCTTTCGCGCTGCGGTAGGTGTCAGCGTAGTGCAGTCGTTGCTAGCCGAGCGCCTAGCACTGATCCAACGTTTGTTGGAAGGGACAGACAAATCGATCGAAGCGATTGCCGAATTAGCGGGTTTTGGATCGGTGGTCTCGCTACGACATCATTTCAAGCTGGCGTTTGGGGTGTCCCCTAGCCAATGGCGCCAGACGTTTCAGTCTTGACGGGGGACGCTAGCGAGTACGCGGTTTTTCTTTCCATTGCGCGGCGCCGAGCAAGACGATTTGTAGCTGTTGTACAAAGTTTTCTATCATCTCTTGCTCGAGCAGTGCTTGGCCGGGCGGGAGGTCTAAAATTTCTGGGGCGGCGGCGAGCATGGCGGTTACGATCAAACCACAGACCACATTTAAGGTTGCGCTACTCATGTCTTGATAGACGCCAAGGCGGCGAAAATCTTGCGCCATTTCATGCGTGAAATGGCTAACTTCGTGCCGAATCGCTAAACGCAAAATGCGGCTACCGCCGGCACGCTCACTCGAAATGAAGAGAAACAGCAAACGATTTTGTAGCACGTAAGCGTGATACACCTGCACCGAGCGCCGCACCATATCGTTTGGTGCAATATCGACTTGGCGCGCTTCGCGTAGCAAGCGCCGCAGCGTGCTGCCGACTTCTTCGACCAGCGCTAAGCCTCATTCGTCGGGATTACGGAAGTGGCGATAAAAAGCATTCGGCACCATTTCCGCCTCGCGCGTGATTTCGCGTATCCCTAGGCTAGTAAAGCTCCGTCCCTCACCGATCAATTGCAGCGCCGCTTGCAACAGGCTATTGCGCGTCAAATCTTTGCGTTCGGTGCGGCTGAGTTGATCGGCTTTGGGCGCTTTGGTCTCGGACATGTGGGGGCTTTCAGTAAATTCGTGTACAGATGTATTGTAATGCATGGTGGGTGAGTTTGAGTATGTTACGCAATTTGCGGCATTAAAACTATGGGGGCATTTGGAAAGGCGAATATATTTTGGTAGGGGCACCGCATGCCATCCACCGCAGTTTGCGCACCTTATCAGCTGCGGTACTTTCATCGCACTCTGCAAATGTCGACACGCCTTAGTTTTTGTAGGGGGCGCACAGAGCGACGGGATGCATGCATCCCGCTTCGCGCACCGTGACTTTGCATACTTAAAAAATGATTTTTTACAAAATCCTTCAAATGAATGCCGTTTTCAACCTGCCATGGCCGTGGTGCGCGGGGCGCGCACCCTACATAAGCGCTTTGCTAAATGCCAACAGCCCTTAGTCTAGCCTGAGAAAAGATGGAGAACTCGTTCTAAATCCCGGATTTAGATTGACGTATTGTGTACGAATGTACACAATATCGACATTGTTTTCATGCTCAAGGAGCAATCATGCACAGTATCGCCGCCGAAAATGTTTGGCAGCACGCTAGCGCCGCAATTTGCCGCGCTTGGCAAGCCCCCACCTTGCAATCTATTGTCCGTTTTGGCGCGCTGGAAGATAGCCTCGCTTTATTGCATCCGATGTTGTCGCTGCACGAGGTAAAGGTGCGGGTAGTGCAGGTGATAGAGGAAACGGCTGATACGAAGACTTTTTTCTTGAAGCCCAATCTGCAATGGCGCGCAGCCGGTGTGCGGGCCGGGCAATTTGTGCGGGTGAGGGTGGAAATCAATGGTCGGCGCCTTGAGCGCAACTATAGTTTGACCTCTATTCCCGGCCAGCGCTTGCTTGCTATCACCGTCAAGCGGCAGGGACAGGTTTCTGCTTTCTTGCACCAGCATGTGAAGCAAGGCAGCATCGTCACGCTGAGCCAAGCGCTAGGGGAATTTGTGTTGCCGGATGAGGCTGCGCTACCTTCAAAAATCTTACTACTGTCGGCTGGCAGTGGTATCACGCCAGTGATGGCAATGCTACGTCAATTGCAGGCATGGCGCTATCGTGGCGAGATTGTTTTCCTACATTGCTGTAAGAGTGCGGAAGATTGGATTTTCGCTAGCGAATTGCAAACAATCGCTGCACAGATGCTTTGGCGCTGCTCGTGCCAAATCTAGCACAGCATGCAACTTGGCTGTGTGGCCCTGCTGCTTGGATGGATGAGATCGCAGCGCTATGGCATAGCTTGCCAGCTACAGCAGCTTTGCAGCGCGAACAATTTGCCGCGCCGCCTTTGCGTACTAGCGCACCGGGCGCGCCAGTGCAAATTTCTTTTAGCGCGAGCCGCCAACAATTCCACACCAAGGGCGGCGAGGTGCTGCTAAAGCAAGCTGAGAATGCGGGACTGTCCCCCAAACACGGATGCCGCATCGGTATTTGTCGCTCTTGCCAATGCGTGAAAGAAAGCGGTGTGGTTGAAAACGTGCAGACTGGCGAAATCTCTAGCGCGCCGAATGAATTGATACGGCTGTGCATTTCCGTCGCCCGTTCCGATACTACGATTACTTTGTGAGGCTAATATGAATCAAACCACCGCTCGCCATTCTCATTTAAGTCGCGCTGAGATTGACGCTTTCGAGCGCGAAGTCAATGCCATTCGTGACGCTGTGATGCAAGATGTCGGCAGTAAAGATCTGTCCCATATTCGGCGCATGATTGCGATTTGCCGCGTCAGTGAAGTGTCTGGCCGCGCGCTACTGCATTTTGGTGTTGGCCCTATCAGTTGGGTGCTAGGCGTGCTAGCGCTAGCGAATGCAAAGATTCTCGACAATATGGAAATTGGCCACAATGTGATGCATGGCCAATATGACTGGAGCGGTGATCCGTCCCTCAATTCGCAAACCTTTGAGTGGGATATCGCTTGCGATGGCGAGCAATGGCGTCATTCGCATAACGTGATGCACCACACTTACACCAATATTCTGGGTAAGGATAGGGACTTAGGCTATTCCCTGCTACGCATGACGCCAGAACAACGCTGGAAACCACGCCATTATTTGCAACCCATCGCGAATTTGATGCTAGCGCTAGGCTTTCAATATGGTGTCGGCTCGCATGATTTGGAAGTTGGTCGCTACAAATACGGCAAGATGAGTAAGGAAGAATTCAAATCGCGGCTGGATAAATTCACTAGTAAAACCAAGCGCCAATGGCTGAAAGACTATTTGCTTTTTCCTTTGCTCGCATGGTGGAGTGCGCCGCGTGTGTTGCTGGGCAATTTTTGTGCGAATTTACTGCGCAATTTGTGGACGTATTTGATTATTTTTTGCGGCCATTTTACCGAGGGCGTCGCCATTTACCGCGAAGAAGA
>JACPVY010000412.1 GCA_016197345.1 Burkholderiales bacterium | reverse complement strand
GACTGGCTTATTACCAGATCGACGTCTGGGCGAAGCCGCGGGCGAACAAGGGTCTCTTCACGTGGGACATCCAGAAGGCGACGATCCATGGCTATCCCTTGCCGGTCGATCTCGCCCTCCGGTTCCAGGAGATGCTGCTTCCGCGCGCGGAGGGCTACGCTAACGGTATCTTGCATGTTGGCGCGAAAGACAAAGCCACTGGCAAAGAAAACAAAATCACCATCAAGGCTAACTCCGGTTTGACCGAAGAAGAAATCCAAAAAATGGTGAAAGACGCTGAACTGAACGCGGAAGAAGATAAAAAAGTGAAGGAATTAGCAGAATCGCGTAACCAAGCTGATGCATTGGTGCACTCGACGCGCAAATCCTTGACCGAATACGGCGACAAACTCGAAGCTGGCGAAAAAGACAAGATCGAAGCAGCGATCAAGGATTTGGAAGACAGCTTGAAGAGCAGCGATAAAGCCGAAATCGACGCTAAAGTGGCAGCGCTATCGACCGCTTCGCAAAAATTGGGTGAAAAAATGTACGCTGATATGCAAGCACAACAAGCAGCTGCTGGCGGTGCTGGCGCGGCGGGTGCTGATGGCGCACATGCTCATGCAGGCGATGCAAAAGCCAAGGATGAAGATGTGGTCGATGCCGACTTCAAAGAAGTGAAAGACAATAAGTAATTGTGCATTGTGTGTTCAAGCAATTGGGCACACATCTAGCCGAGTCGTATTGGTCGCGTGGTTGACCGCGACTCGGCTTTTTGCTTGCGCTAAGCCCGTAAAGGAGTCAAAAATGCCGTGAATGAATAACGGTTTTTTTACCCCACATAGTGATGCTGATAGCGACAATACACAAACCATTGATAGAGTTAGGTGCCTGATATGGCAAAGCGTGATTATTATGAAGTCCTCGGCGTCGCGAAAAATGCGAGCGAGGAAGAAATCAAAAAGTCTTACCGCAAACTTGCGATGAAATACCATCCGGACCGCAATCCGGATAGCAAGGAGTCGGAAGAAAAGTTTAAAGAAGTTAAAGAAGCCTACGAAATGCTGACCAATCCGGAAAAGCGCGAGGCATATGATCGCTATGGTCATGCTGGCGTCGATCCCAATATGGGTGGCGGCGGTGGTTTTGGCGGTGGTGCTGGTGGCTTCGCCGATGCGTTTGGCGATATCTTTGGCGACATTTTTGGCGGTGGCCGTGGTCGTGGCGGTGGTGGTGGCCCACAAGTGTATCGTGGCGCTGATCTACGCTATAACCTCGAAATTACGCTGGAACAAGCGGCACATGGCTTTGACACCACGATTCGTGTGCCATCTTGGGATAGTTGCGAAACCTGTCACGGTTCTGGCGCAAAAGCAGGTACTTCACCGACGACCTGCGGCACCTGCGGCGGCCATGGTCAAGTGCGGATGCAGCAAGGTTTTTTCAGTATCCAGCAGACTTGCCCAAAATGCCATGGCACTGGCAAGGTGATTACCGATCCATGCACGCCATGT
>JACPVY010000189.1 GCA_016197345.1 Burkholderiales bacterium | reverse complement strand
GAAGTGCTCCTCCTACATCCTCGTGAAGGTGCCCCGGGTGAATGGTCCGTGTTGATCGCCAACGCCAAAAAACTCCGCGCGGGCGACGTGCTTGAGTTTGCGGATGGAACCTCCGTCCACATCATCCTCAAAAACAGCACGATTGAAGCAGCTTTGCATTATGCAATGCTAACGAATCAATTAGATTTGCAAGTATTGGATGGCAATACGATTTTGGTTTACCCGAACCAACCCGCGAAGCTAAAAGACTATCAAGAAATCGTCGTCCGTAGTTTTTTCCTCGCGAATGCCGAAGCCAAAACTGTCGCCAATAGCATTAAAACCATCATCAAAACGCGCGATATCGTCGCCGATGAAAAGTTAAACATGATCATCATCCGCGATAGCCCCGAGGCCGTGCGGATGGCGGAAAAATTAGTGGCGCTCCATGATCAGCCGGAGCCAGAAGTGATGCTAGAGGTCGAAATTTTAGAGATCAAACGCACGCGTTTGCTGCAACTAGGCATCAAATGGCCAGATAACCTGACGCTAACGACTTTGCCTTCGACCACGGCCGGGCAATTAACCCTGTCTGATCTGCGTCGTAACATCAATAGCCGCACGCTAGGGGCGAGCACGCTGAGTGCGACCGCAAAATTTGGCGAAACTGATTCCGATGTGAATTTGCTGGCCAACCCGCGCATCCGCGCTCGCAACCATGAAAAAGCGAAGATTTTGATCGGCGAACGCGTGCCGACCATTACTTCCACCGCGACCTCGACCTATGTTTCGGAATCGGTTAACTATCTCGACGTTGGTTTGAAGTTGGATGTGGAGCCAACCATCTTTTTGGATGGCGATGTGGCGATCAAGGTCTCGCTCGAAGTATCGAATATCGTCAGCGAGGCGCAGACCAAATCCGGCACTAGCGTGTATCGCATCGGCAATCGTAGCGCCAGCACGGTATTGCGTTTGAAAGATGGCGAAAACCAAGTGCTAGCGGGCTTGATCAATAACGAAGAACGCCGTAGCGCCAGCAAATTGCCCGGTATTGGCGAATTGCCGCTCGTCGGTCGTTTATTTGGCAGCTCTGACGACAATAACGAAAAAACCGAAATCGTGTTGTCGATCACACCTCGGCTGATACGCAATATCCAACGCCCCGAAGCGACGCTGGCCGAATTCCGCGCTGGCACCGATGGCAGTATGCGGGTGCGGCCAGATAGCGGCGGCGGCTTAACCGTTTTGCCGTCGTCTAGCGCGGCAAGTGGCTCCAGCAGCAGCGCGGGTGGTTCGATTTCGAATAACAGTGGTAACAACGCTGCGAATAATGGGAATAACGCCAATAACGGCGGCAGTTCAGGTGCGAGCGGCGCAACACCAGGCCTACCCTCGCTAGCGGGCACAGGGGCGACGAATAACTTGGAAACCGGGGTCGCCGCTCCCGCCCCAACGCAACCGCAATTGCAATGGCAAGGGCCGGCGACGGTGAAAGCGGGCGATGCGTTTGCCATGCAGCTAGTGATGCGCTCTGACACCGCGATTGCCAGCGTACCGCTGACGATTAAATACGATGCCAAAGCATTACAAGTGACGGGCGTGACCGAAGGCGATTTTTTAAAGCAAGGCGGTGCACAAACGAGTTTTAGCAGCAAAATTGATCCTAGCGGCCTCGTCATCATCAGCGGCACACGGACCAGCGCAGGTGGCGCCACCGATAGCGGTGCGATTGCCACCATCACCTTCCGCGCCCTTGCCGCCAGTGACGCAACGCTGGTGCAATTGCTCGACTTTACGCCCGTCACGGCAAATGGTTTAAGCCCGGTCACCAACAAACCAGCGCCATTTACGTTACAGG
>JACPVY010000188.1 GCA_016197345.1 Burkholderiales bacterium | reverse complement strand
TGCAGCAGTGCGGGCGCGGAAGGTGCGACGGGTTTCTTCGCTCGTGATCAAATCCACATAGCGTTGACGGTATTTAGTTTCTTGATCCGATAAACCGTGGAATTTATCCGGCAAAGGACGCAAAGCTTTCGTCAGCAAACGCAGTTCTGTCACCTTAATCGACAGTTCGCCAGTTTTGGTTTTGAATAACTTGCCGCTAGCGCCGAGAATATCGCCCAAATCATAATGTTTGAAGGCTTCGTATTTTTCTTCGCCAATGTTTTCTTTGGTCAAAAACAATTGGATGGCCCCATCGGCTTTTTTGCCAGATGCGTCTTGCAGGGTCGCGAACGAGGCTTTGCCCATCACGCGTTTCAACATCATGCGGCCAGCCACCACCACTTCTTGTGGTTCGGCTTCGAACGCTTCATTTTCGACAGCATCGAACTTCTCATGCAAATCGCTGCACTTATGTTGCGGACGAAAATCGTTAGGGAAGGCGATGCCTTGTTCACGCAGTGCGGCCAGTTTGCTGCGGCGTTCCAGAATGATTTTATTTTCATCAGGGGCGCTTGCTTGGTCGAGTTCGGTAGTCATAATGATCCGGTACGATGGGTGGAAAAAAAGGGATTTTGGGTACTGCAATTAATGCGATTGATATTGCGAATTACGAAGGTTTTCGTAAGCCCGGCTTCAGGTGAGCCAGTAATTGCGGGAGGCTGATTTCAGAAAAATCGCGAATGCAGGCGACCACGTTTGGGAAGTCAGCAAATTGCGCTGCGTCATACGTGGTGCAGAGGGCGATACACGGCATGCCCGCGCGGCGCGCCGCTTCTACCCCTAGCGGTGCATCTTCAAACACGATGCATCCCTCAGTGGATACACCGCAACGCTCGGCTGCCGCCAGAAAAATATCCGGCTCTGGTTTGCCGCGCGCCACTTCTTGGCTGCCGACCACGGCATCAAAATGGGGACGCAAGGCTAATTCATCGAGAATGAAAGCGACGTTTTCCGGCGGTGCTGCGGTGCCAACCGCGAGCGCACAGGCAGCGGCTTTAGCCTCAGCCAGCAAATTCAGCAAACCGGGGACAGGTGCGCGATGTGCGGCATACAGTTGCCGATACATGCTTTCTTTTTCATGCGCGAGCGCCGCACATTCCGCATCGCTTAAGTCTTGTGCGATGAATTGGCGGAAGATTTCATGGTTTTGCCGCCCCGCCGTCGCCGCGAAAAATGCCGCTTCATCTAAGTTTTGCTCACGACGCGCGAAAAAAGCCAACCACGATTGCGCGTGGTAAGCCATGTTATCGACCATCGTGCCATCCATATCAAAGATGAAGGCGTATTCTGCTGGGCTAGGGCGGGCGGCGGGCAACACGTTACACCCCTTGCTTCAAAGAAGCAGAAATGAAATCGTCCAAGTCGCCATCTAGCACGGCCTTAGTATTGCCCGTTTCAAAGTTGGTACGTAAGTCTTTGATGCGCGATTGATCTAGCACATACGAGCGGATTTGGTGACCCCAGCCGACATCGGTTTTCGAGTCTTCCAACTTTTGCTGCTCGCTCATACGTTTGCGCAATTCGAGTTCAAACAAACGCGATTTAAGCATGTCCATCGCTTCCGCTTTGTTGCGATGTTGGCTGCGATCGTTTTGACATTGCACCACGATGCCCGATGGCGCGTGGGTGATACGCACCGCGGAATCGGTTTTGTTAATGTGCTGACCACCGGCACCGGAAGCGCGGTAAGTGTCGATACGCAAATCGGCTGGATTGATGTCGATCTCAATCGAATCATCGACTTCAGGAAAAATCTCCGAATTGAGTCTAAAACCATCA
>JACPVY010000187.1 GCA_016197345.1 Burkholderiales bacterium | reverse complement strand
GCTCTGGCGCAGCATTGCTGATTTCGCCAAAATAATTGCTCGGCTTTTCCGCCAACCAATCCATAGGATTTTGCTGTGACAATTGTAGCAGTTCTTGTTCGCGGTTGCGCGCAAGCAACAAAGCGAGTTGTAAATGCAACGCACTGCGCAAATTGCCTATCACTTGCTGCATCGCCACCTGCTCGGCTTGGTCGCGGTAAAACATAATGCGATCCAATAACAAGCCCGCCAGCACAGCGATAATCGCCACTGTGACGGCTACTTCGATCAGCGTAAAACCCACTGCGCGCCGACCAGCGCTTATCCGGGACAGGCTTTTCACAGCCATCGACGCTCTCACCTTTTCACTGGTTTCACTTATGCAAGGCAACCCTACCCAAATCCCAAATCGGCAAAAATATCCCTAGCGCTAAGATCAACACCAAAATACCCAAGCCAACAATCAAAATCGGTTCCAATTGGGCAGACAGTGTTTTTAATTCATAATCGACTTCACGCGCATACATTTGCGCGATTTCATCCATCAAATCATCTAGTTCGCCGGTTTCTTCGCCGACCGCAATCATTTGCAGCACGATAGGGGTAAATACGCCCGCCGACACGGCGGTGCGCAAAATGCTTTCACCGCGTTCAACGCCATCTTTCATCAATTCGACGCGACTGGTCAAAAAAGCGTTATCCACGGTTTGCGCCACGACATTCAACGCCTGCACAATCGGCACCCCACTTTTGCTCGACAGCGAAAAACTGCGCGCAAAACGGGACAGCGTACCCTTGAGCAAAATCTTGCCAGCAATCGGTATCCGCAATTTAAATTTATCCCATTGCATACGGCCCTTAGCCGTTGCAAGAAACTGTAGCCACGACACAGCAGCACCGATTATTGCCAACAAAATCGCCCACCAATACGACACCATGAAATTCGAGCTAGCGATTAAGATGCGCGTCATCAAAGGCAAAGGCGCATTAAAACTAGCGAATACTTTGACAAAGGCGGGAATCACAAACAAATTAATGACAGTAATCGCCACTGCCATCGCCATCACCACAAACATCGGGTAGCGCAGCGCTGTTTTGATGCGGGCGCGCATATCGCGTTCGAATTCAAGATGATCGTAGAGCAGCAAAAACACTTCTTCCAAGCGCCCCGTCATTTCACCGACGCGCACCATCGCCAGATAAAACTGCGAAAAAACCTGCGGATGGCGTTGCATGGCGTTTGATAATTCGCGCCCAGAATCCAGTGCTTCGCGCAAATCGGCGATCACTTTGGCAAACGCAGGATTTGTTGCCGATTCTTGCAAACCAGCCAACCCACGCATGATAGGCACACCAGCTTTGAGCAAGGTGTACATTTGGCGCGAAAATAATTGGACGTCGATTTGCTCGACTTTTTTTTCGAATAAACGTGCAAACCAATGATCGCCACCTTCGACCAACGGCCGACTCGTGGCGTGAATATCGACTGGCGTCATACCACCCGCAAATAACTGATCGGCGGCGGCCGCACTATCGACGGTTTCTAACACGCCTTGCATCAACTGACCGCGTGCATCACGTGCTTTATAGGCAAAAAATGGCATGCAAGCTCAACCCTAATCAATCATCAATTTGATTACTAATGCGCATCGCTTCTGCGACTGTGGTTCGGCCCGATGCCGCCAACGCCACGGCGTGGCTACGCAACGTTCTGCCGGCCATTTGTTCCCGTGCCACTTTCAAAAAGTGATTTGGATCATGACTGCTGGCAGCATGCGCCACGTTAGCAGTGACTTCTAGCATTTCATATACGCCAGTCCGACCGCGATACCCCATGCCATTGCAGTGCGAGCAACCGCGACCATGGAAAAATTGGTTGCCATCGACGACATCGCCCATATCAACCCGCAACCATTCGCGCTCCGCCGCGCTAAGCGCATAAGGCTCAATACAGCTTTCACAAATCACCCGCACCAAGCGCTGTGCTAACACCACTTGCAACGAGCTACCGACCATAAAGCGCGGCACGCCCATATCGGTTAAGCGTAACGGCGTACTCGCGGCATCATTCGTATGCAGGGTCGATAGCACCAAGTGGCCTGTCATTGCCGCACGCAAACCAATTTGCGCGGTTTCTTGATCG
>JACPVY010000186.1 GCA_016197345.1 Burkholderiales bacterium | reverse complement strand
AGTAATAAAAAAGTTCAAAAAACTTTGATTGAGAACGCTACAAAAGAACAAATAATTTCGATTTGTGAGATTGTTGAAAATATTCTTGATGGAAATCTAAAAGTCTAGATCGGAAGAGCACACGTTACCAATAGCGAAGCGATACTCTCGCTACAGCGCCCCATACGAATGCAAGCCTGACAAGAACATATTCACGCCCAAGAAAGCAAACGTCGTCACCAGCAAACCAATCAAGGCCCACCAAGCGGCGATTTGGCCGCGCAAGCCGTTCATCAAGCGCATATGCAACCAAGCGGCGTAATTCAACCAAACGATCAAGGCCCAACAGGTAAAACAGTGCAGTGATTAAACTAAAAAGAATGAACACTTCATATAAATTCGAAATCGGAATATGCCCAATATCGCTGCCAATCAAATACGATTCATACCAGCGCACCAACATGCCGACCAAGCCTAAAATCACCCCCGCCCAACACAATTTGGAGCCAATAGCAGAGGCATTTTGCGAGCGGGCTAACAAGCCAACCCAGTAAAACACGGTGGAGAGCACTAGCAAGACGCCCATCCACAAAATCGCTGATTGGCTAGAGAGGAACCATTTCAACAAAAAGCGCTTATTCGCCATCTCTAGCGCGCCGCCATATTGCGAAATACCGAGTAGCGCTAGTGCTGCGATTAATGGCATCAACCAACGCATCGGTTTCCAATGCCAGCCAAGCCAAGCAAAAGCAGGTGCCGCCAACATGAGAACGCCCTTTTCATAGCCATCCATGTGCATGCCATACTTGAGCAAAGCGTATAGCGCGCCACTCATCAAGGCCGCAGCATAGAGCCAATCCACGATGGACAACCGCTTGAACAGGCCCGCATCTTGCGAATAGCCCTGACTTAATTCCATGTCTTTCTCCTTAACCAACTCACTGATTCACTTCGTCATTCACTTCGTCATATCTGGGCAAACTCTACGCCTTTTGCTGCAATTGCGCTTTTAGCCGTGCAAATTCATGTTCAAAATCAAGCGTCTTGCGCTGGGTTGATAAGGCTAATAGCGCCTGCGTGCCGCCCTCTTCGTTGGTTTTCAACCATAGCCACAAACGACGTTCGCGGATATAAAACATCGCAAACACCCCTAGCACCAGAAACAAGCAGCCGATATACACCACGGTTTTACCCGGCGCGCGTGAAACTTGAAAAACCGAGGCTTTGACTTCGGTGAAGTCATCCAGTTGCAAATAAATGGGGGCGCCATACAGGGCGCTATCAGACAAAGCGGCCGTCGCCAATTGTAAAAAATGGCCGTGCTTGTCGTCAGCGACCGCTTCTGGCAAACCTTGCTTCAAGCGCGCGACTTGCCACAAATCCCACAAGCTGCCATTCAAGATTTTGCTAAAGATGTCAAAACCCTTTTGCCGCTCCGATTCTGGCAAGCGGGTGATGAAATCGGAAACCGCTTGATAGCCGCCATTACGCTTACCGTCGCCAGCAAAAATCGCTAAGCTTTTCAGGCTAGATTCTTGCAATTGCCCACGCAATTTGTCGCTGTCGCTATTGCTAGGCATAGCGCGTGCGGCATAGCGTGTCGCCGCTGCTTGCCGCAATTCAGGGTTTTGCAAGGCGGCGCGCAATAGCATCCACTCTTTCACACCGCCCGCATCATCGGCCGGAATGCGCAGATAAGCAAAGGGATCGTTTGGCGATTCGCGCATGCCCGACAAATACACAGGCATGCCCTCTAGCTGCACCGGTTGCATATAGTTTTGATATTCGCGCGCTTGGCCAGTTTTATCGCGGATTTTGTATTGCAGATTCGGGCCGATGTTTTTCAAATCTTTGTTATTCGCGTTTTTAGCAGCCGAACCGGTGCGCTTATCCAAGCCATTCAATAATTTTTCTTGCATGCTTTGATGCGAATCGACGGCGCGCGCATCTTGGCTACTCATGTTTTCGACGTTAAACGGCCGAAATCCGGTCCACTCAATCGTAAATTCTGGTGCCGTACCAGCGGCACCCGTGCCAATAGGGGTGCTGCCGCCGACATCGCCTGCCACTGGAAACTTGACTTCATTCGGCCCCACCATCGCATGGGCGGTCAGCTTTAATTTGCTACCACCATCTTCAAAACTCGATTGGTAAATCGCGATGCCGCGATAAATGAGAGGTTCGTTGACTTTAATCGTCGCCGCAAATTGTTTGTGATTAGCGGGGTCATTGATGACGACGTCGCTGGCAAACAGCTTAGGCATGCCAGTCGAATAGAAATCGATATTGAATTTTTTTAGCGTGATGCTAAACGGCAAATCTTGGATTAAGACACCTTTTTGCTGCTGCAATATGACAGTGTTACTGCTTTGCCCTTCCGGGATCATCGAATTGCCGCGGAAGGTGGGGTTGCTATCATCTAAGCGATGCTTAGGGGCAATTTCGGAAATCAATCCTGCGCCCATGTACGGCTCTTTTCCCAGCCGCCACTCTTGAAAACGAATCGGCAAATCAGAATCGAGTAAAGCGCCAATGATGATGATGACAATCGCGCCATGGGCAAAAATATAGCCAAATTTATTCGCCGCACCGCGCTTAGCGACGATTAAACGATCGCCTTCTTTTTCTACCACTTTGACTTGATAGCCTAGCGCGACGATTTGTTGCTGAAAGTTTGGCAACACGCTCGCTAGCGGTGCGCTGATCTGCCATTCGTGCTTGTGGCCGAAATTGCGCAAGGATTTTTCGCGCACGTTTTCGCGCCAAGAGCGCATATCTTTCAGCATTTTGGGCGCATTGCGGATGATGCAGAGCGAAGTCGATACCACCAAAAACGCGGCAATCAGCAAAAACCACCATGCTGAATAGACCGAATACAAACCAATTTTGGCGAACACCTCATACCAAAACGGGCCGAATTGGTTGACGTAATTGCCCATAGGCTCATTTTGTTTGAGCACCGTGCCTATCGTGATGGCAATCGCTATCAAGCTCAGCAAGCTAATCGCAAAACGCATCGACGACAGCAATTCAATCGCTAGTGCGACGCTAGGGCGGCCACCTTGCAGGCGGATGCCACCGGAATCGGTACGGCTTTCGATTTCAATGGCCACACTCTCGCTACTAGCAGCGACGGGTTGTGCGGAATCTGGACTATTCATGTGTTCTCTACTGACTGAATGGATGCAACTTCTTGATCGATCTTCAAAAATTGCAAAAGGCGCAGGCAAGCCATATTAAAAGAAAAAGGGCAGCTCGCTTACGCTGCCGCCCTTTTTGACCGTTGCCTATCAGCGCCATGATCCCATCGGCGCTGCTACGCTACGAAGCTTATTTCAAGCCTGCAACATAGTCTGCTACGGCTTTCATGTCGTCTTCCGACATGCGTTTTGCAATATCCATCATTACTGGATTGTTTTTACGCGTGCCTTTGCTAAAGGCCGTCAATTGCGCCACGGTGTAATCGAAGTGTTGACCAGCGATACGTGGATATTGCGATGGCATACCAGCGCCAGTCGCGCCATGGCAGCCGGCACAAGCTGGGACATTTTTCTCAGCGATACCAGCACGGAAAATTTTCTTGCCAGCGTCGATGGTGTCTTTGTTTTTCGCTGCGCCTGGTTTGGCTTTTTGTTCGTTCAGATAAGCGGAAACGTTTTTCACGTCTTCTGCCGTCAAACCTTTAGCAATGGCTGTCATCACAGCGTTATTGCGTTCAGGTTTGGTAAATTCTGTTAATTGCTTGGCCAGATACGCTTCGTGCTGCGCAGCCAATTTTGGATTAGTGGAGATGGTGGAGTTACCTGCTTCGCCGTGGCAAGAAGCGCAGGCTGGCACCGAGTGTGCGGCGTCGCCATTGGTGTAGAGCGCTTGGCCTTTGTTCACGTCTGCCTTAGCGGCTTTCTTTTCTTCAGCAGCTTGAGCGGAGAACGCCGAAACAGCCAGCAAAGCCGAGAACAAGAACTTCGCAAATGGTAAAAAGTCACGTTTCATTCAAACACCTTGGGACAAATTAATGGGAACCTGGCCTGTTGCCTGGCGAGTATGCTGCACCGATCTGCTCGCACCGCACGCTAAAGCGTCGCGCGTTGACTGCGGGAGCACTGAGCGCTGCGCGACTTGTTTCAAGAATCTAGTCTGTGCATTGCGCCGCAACACTAACCCCTTATTGTACAATAGCTTTTCCTAGTTTTCCCCACTTTTGCATACCATTGCAGCATTTTCTGCTCATTCCATGTCCAAACTCTGGCAAGCACGCTTTTTTACGACGGTAAATCAATTACAAGATTTGCCTTCCACCCATGTCCCGGAAATTGCTTTCGCAGGCCGCTCTAACGCTGGCAAATCTTCGGCTATTAACATTTTATGCAATCAAAAAGGCCTAGCCTTTGCTTCCAAGACACCGGGACGCACCCAGCATATCAATTTCTTTTCGATCGGTGGCGCCCATGTCGCGCAACATCGCAAGGATGAAACCAAAGTCGATGAAATCCGCGCCTTGTTAGTCGATTTGCCAGGCTATGGCTATGCGGAAGTTTCTGGTAGCGCCAAATTGCACTGGCAGCGTTTGCTGGGCGACTATGTGCAGCAACGCGAACAACTCGCTGCGTTGGTCTTGATCATGGATTCGCGCCGCCCTTTTACTGAACTCGATATTCAAATGCTGGAATGGTTTGGCCCGACTGGCAAGCCGATTCACTGCATTTTGACCAAGGTCGATAAGCTCAACCGCAATGAATCCGTCAATGCGCTACGCCAAGCTAAGGCTTTTCTCGATAGCTATGTCGATGAAGATGGTGTGGGCTTCCCCTTCACGGTGCAATTATTTTCGGCAATGAAGCGGGTCGGCGTGGAAGAAGCGAACGATAAAATCATCCAGTTACTCGGCCTCGATCAAGATTTGGCCGCGCTCGACGCGCTTGATGCAGACCAGCACGCCGCCGACACTGATCCCGCAGATACGAATCCCGCAGAATAAATTCAACTAGTCTCGACATGAGGAACGCTATGGCTCATTTTTCTCCGCTCGCCCCCTTCCCTGCACAACGCATGCGCCGCATGCGGCATGACGCCTTCTCGCGCGCCTTGATGCGCGAAAACGCTGTCACGCCCAGCGACTTCATTTATCCGGTATTTGTGGTCGATGGCGAGCAACAGCGCCAACCGATTTCCTCGATGCCGGGAATAGAACGTGTCTCGCTCGATTTCTTGCTCGAAATTGCGGATGAATGCGTCAGCTTAGGAATTCCTGCGTTAGCGCTATTCCCCGTTGTTGACCAAAGTTTGAAAACGAAAGATGGCCGTGCGGCCACCGATCCTGACGGTTTGATTCCACGCGTGATTCGCGCCCTCAAAGCGCGCCAGCCGGAATTGGGCATCATCACCGACATCGCGCTCGATCCCTACACTAGCCACGGCCAAGATGGCGTGATCGACGACACGGGCTATGTGATCAATGATTTGACCATCCAAATTCTGGTGCAACAAGCGCTATGCCACGCCGAAGCGGGTGCAGACGTGGTAGCACCGTCAGACATGATGGATGGCCGCATTGGCGTCATTCGCGCAGCGCTAGAAGCGCATGGCTACATCCACACTCGCATCATGGCGTACTCAGCCAAGTTCGCTTCTGCTTTTTACGGCCCATTCCGTGAGGCATTAGGCTCAGCGACCAATCTGGGCAAAAGCAATAAAGCCAATTACCAAATGGACCCCGCCAATAGCGATGAAGCCTTGCGCGAAGTCGCACTCGATTTGCAAGAGGGGGCGGACATGGTGATGGTGAAGCCAGGCATGCCGTATTTGGACGTGGTACGCCGCGTCAAAGATAGTTTTGGCGTGCCAACTTTTGCCTATCAAGTCAGCGGTGAATATGCAATGCTAAAAGCGTCCGCGCAAAACGGCTGGATAGACCACGACAAAACCATGATGGAAGCTTTGCTGGCGTTTAAGCGCGCTGGTGCGGATGGCATCTTGACTTATTTCGCTCTCGAGGCCGCCCGCTTACTGAAAAAAGTTTGATTTTGCTGTAAGCCACAAAAAAGGGGACGCTATGTCCCCTTTTGCAATCAAAGAAAATAATGCCCGGCGGTCCAAACAAATGGAAGCGTTTTAGCATTTCTTTGTCTGCTGCATCGTTCGCCGTCACATCCACTTGCAGCAACAGCATTTGCGACATTCGTTGTTTTACTTCTGGCTTAGGGAAGGTGAGTTTTTCCATTTCCTTGCAGGAGACGCACCAATCGGCATAGAAATCGAGCATGACACGCTTGCCCGGATTCGCTGCCAAAATTTGATCCAATTCCGCCACCGTCTTAATCCGCTGAAAGTGTGCCGCTTCACCCGCTGGCACTGCGCCAAAGTGATCTAAGGGCGCCAGTGGATCACGGCTACCGCTTGCCACCCCGACGCCTTGCACAGTACCTAGCAATAGCACCACTACCCCAACTAGCTTTGCGATATTGCCACCTTTGCCGCGCAACAAATACACGCCATAGCCGATCAAGAGCGTTGCCCAAGCTAGCATTTGTACCACGCTAGGCAAAATCGGGGACACTAACCATAGCGCTACCGCCAGCAACAACACGCCAAAGAATTTTTTGACGGCATCCATCCACATGCCGGCTTTGGGCAACAAGCTACCAGCCGACAAGCCCATCAATAGCAGAGGTGTCCCCATCCCAATCGCCATCGCAAACAATGCGCTACCGCCGAGGAACGCATCGCCCGTTTTGCTGATATACACCAAGGTGCCCACTAGCGGCGCTGTGACGCATGGGCCGACGATCAAGGCCGAAATCGCGCCCATCAAAAACACGCCAAACAACTTGCCACCGCGTTGACGCTCGGAGGTCGAAATCAGTTTTTCTTGAATGCTGGGGCGAGTTCCACGCACCTCCCCTCCGCACCCGACCCGGGCCCGCTGCGGGACCCACATGGTGTGAAGGCTAGCGCTCGGCCGATGCCCAAAAAAAGCGGCAAGATCGCAAGCAATTTGCCGCCTTTTAGGGCTGATTCAACGCCGCTGCTATCGCTATCACCACCTTTAGCGGCAGTGCTACAAGCTGCTTTCGCTGTGCTTTTTTCCGACGCTACACTGGCGCTAGAATTTTTTTTTTCGCCAGCAGCGCTGACGTTGGTGGCTTCGGTGGCAGTCGCCGCACTGGCAACAACAGTGGCGCCAGTGCTGGCAGGAGACGGCGCGCTAACTGGTTGACTAGCGCTAGCGGTGGTGGCGGACGGGGTGTCGTTAGCGGAGCTAGTTGCACTGCTTTTCACCGCACCACTAGCGACCAATTTGGTGGTAGATTCCATCGGCGAATAGCATAGGCCAGCATCAGCGCAGCCTTGGCTCGTCACCGTTAGCGTGAACGGGCCATTGCCTTCGACTGGAATTTTGATTTGTAATTGATCGCGATAGGTTTCGACGTCTTTTTGAAAGGTTTCGTCGAATTTCACTTTACCCGCTGGCAGTTGAACTGTCCCTAGTTTTGCGCCCGTGATCGCGAACTTAAGGCGTTCGCGGTACATGTAATAGCCCTTGGCGATGCGAAAGGTGACGCCAACAGTATGGCCATCAAGCATCGCTGCTGAAAAGGCAAAGGCGGCTGTTGGCTCTAAATACTCTTCGTCAGCGTGCACTTGTGTATGCACACTCAGCAACAACATCATGCTACTGAATATCGCCAGAAAACGGGGGGCAAGGAAATTGCGGAAAGAAATCATCCTAGGATCGCCTATCAGTTGGGGTGGGAAGCGGGGGTGTGACTGCCTACGCGGCTGTTGGTTCCGATGTGAAAATTTTTTTTGCCACATTGTGCCTAGCTCCAAGCTAACTGGCAAGAGCACCCCGCTGGCGCAGATCAAAAAGGCGAAAAAAAAGCCAGGCGAACCCGGCTTTTTCTATCTATCGTCTAAACTTAAACTTCAGTAGCGTCAGCTGCATCAGTGATTTCTGGACGATCTAACAATTCTACATAGGCCATAGGCGCATTGTCGCCAACGCGGAAACCCATTTTCAAGATACGCAGATAGCCGCCATTGCGGTTAGCGTAACGTGGGCCCAACACGCCGAACAATTTCAATACCATTTCACGATCGCGCAAACGGTTGAATGCCAAACGCTTGTTTGCCAAGGTGTCGGTTTTACCCAAGGTCAAGATTGGTTCTACCACGCGACGCAATTCTTTTGCTTTTGGCACAGTGGTTTTGATCGCTTCATGACGCAACAGGGAAACGGTCATGTTGCGCAACATCGCTAAGCGATGGGAGGAGGTACGATTCAGCTTACGGAGGCCGTGACGATGACGCATTTTACTTCCTTTCGAAAAATATTCATCCAGCTCTTCTATCAATGCAAAAACGCATTGCGGGCCGGTGATATTGGTAAACAATCAAATTAAAGAGACTTGCAAGCTTGCCAAACCGATGCAGCCAATTTGGCAAAGCCTGCGATTCTAGCACAAGCGAGGGCGGTTGATCCATCCCTCGCTTGCTAAATTACTTCTCCAAACCAGCTGGTGGCCAGTTTTCCAACTTCATACCCAAGGTCAAGCCACGCGAAGCCAACACTTCTTTGATTTCGTTGAGCGATTTACGACCCAAGTTAGGCGTTTTCAACAGTTCATTTTCGCTACGTTGGATCAAATCACCAATGTAGTAAATGTTTTCTGCTTTCAAGCAGTTTGCCGAACGGACGGTGAGTTCCAAATCATCGACTGGACGCAACAAGATAGGATCAACCATAGGCGCGCGCGATGGAGCTTCTGCGGCGGCTTCGGTGCCTTCCAGTGCTGCAAACACATTCAATTGATCAACCAACACGCGCGCCGATTGACGGATCGCTTCTTCTGGCGAAATCACGCCATTGGTTTCGATATTGATGATCAATTTGTCCAAGTCGGTACGCTGTTCCACACGTGCCGATTCAACATGATAAGAAACGCGACGCACTGGCGAATACGATGCATCGAGAATGATGCGACCGATGGTTTTGTTTGCATCCTCCGACAAACGACGAACGTTACCTGGCACATAGCCGCGGCCTTTTTCGACCTTGATCGTCATGTCCAATTTACCGCCAGCGGTCAAATGGGCAATCACGTGTTCAGGGTTGATCAGTTCAACGTCGTGTGGCAAGTCGATGTCCGATGCCAACACTTCACCTTCGCCTTCTTTTTTCAAAGTCAAAGTGACGGAATCACGGTTATGCACTTTGAAAACCACGCCCTTCAGGTTCAGCAGCAAATCGACCACGTCTTCTTGCACGCCATCTAACGACGAATATTCATGCACTACGCCAGCGATCGTCACTTCGGTCGGCGCATAGCCGATCATGGACGACAACAAAACGCGACGCAATGCATTGCCCAAGGTATGACCATAGCCACGTTCAAATGGCTCCATCACCACTTTTGCATGGCCAGCAC
>JACPVY010000185.1 GCA_016197345.1 Burkholderiales bacterium | reverse complement strand
GGTGCCAGCATTTCCGGCATCCCCGGTGCCCCTTTCGGACCCAGATAGCGCAGCACTAACACATCACCCGCTTGAATACGATCCGCCAAAATCGCTTCCATCGCCGAATATTCATCATCAAATACGCGCGCTGGGCCGGTGATGACAGGATTTTTCAAGCCAGTGATTTTGGCCACACAACCTTCAGGGGACAGGTTTCCTTTCAAAATAGCAAGGTGTCCCTCTTTATAGAGCGCCTTTTCAATCGGCATAATCACGTCTTGATCTGCGCTAGGCAAATCCGGCACGTTCGCCAATTCTTCTGCCATTGTGCGGCCAGTTATCGTCATGCAATCGCCATGCAAAAGACCAGCATTGAGCAAAATTTTCAACACTTGTGGAATGCCGCCGGCGCGGTGCAAATCAGTCGCCACATATTTGCCCGATGGCTTCAAATTGCACAGCACAGGGACGTTTTTGCGCACGCGCTCGAAATCGTCTATCGTCCACTCCACTTCTGCCGCATGGGCAATCGCCAAAAAGTGCAGCACGGCATTGGTTGAGCCGCCAGTCGCCATGATCAAGGCCACCGCATTTTCAATCGATTTGCGGGTGATGATATCGCGCGGACGCAGATTGTTTTTCACCGCCTGCACCAGCACCCGGCTAGATTCCGCTGCTGAACCAGTTTTTTCATCATCTGGATTAGCCATCGTCGAAGAATATAACAGGGACATACCTAGCGCTTCGAACGAGGAAGACATCGTATTCGCCGTGTACATCCCGCCGCAAGAGCCAGAAGAGGGACAGGCATTCTTTTCAATTCCTTCAAAATCTTCTTGCGACATGCGCCCCGCAGTGAATTCACCGACCGCTTCAAAGGCCGACACAATCGTCAAATCTTTACCCTTCCAATTGCCGGGTTTGATGGTGCCGCCATACACATAAATACTCGGCACATTAGTACGCGCCATCGCAATCATGCCGCCCGGCATATTTTTATCGCACCCGCCGATGACGACGCAACCATCCATCCATTGGCCATTGACTGCTGTTTCGATGCAATCGGCAATCACTTCGCGCGAAATCAGCGAGTATTTCATGC
>JACPVY010000184.1 GCA_016197345.1 Burkholderiales bacterium | reverse complement strand
TCCATGCTACTGAGCGCAGCAAAAGTGGTGCCGCCTTTGGAGGTAACCTTGGCGCGCAGGACATCGACGGTATCGCTTGATGTTGCTGCTAGCTCAGCCGCACCGCTAAAGGTGGCCAGCGCTAAGCGTGTCCCTTGCTCCGGCGTTAAGCCCATCTTTTGCGCCGCTTCTTGCATTGCTTCGATGAAGTAAAACACATAGGCCGGGCCGCTGCCAGAAACGGCGGTAACAGCATCAAGCAATTCTTCGCGCGCTAACCACAGCGTGCTCCCTACTGCCCGCAACACGCTATCGGCTTGTGCCCGCTGCTCAGGGGACACCTCCGGCCAGGCCACCATGCCAGTGATGCCTTTGCCGATCAAAGCAGGCGTATTTGGCATACAGCGCACTAGCTTGGCATAGCCACCCAACCAGCGCACAAGGTCTGTCCCGCGAATCCCAGCCGCGATTGAAATGATCAAGGGTTGATGTGTCACTTGTGACAGTAGCGGGGCAAGAGTCATCGCTACTTCGCGCATATTTTGCGGTTTGACTGCGAGCACGATGATTTCTTGCGCCGCCACTTGCGCATCAATCGCGCTCGCCGTGCTAGCGCCAAATTGTTGCGCCATACTCTCTAGCGCGGCTTGATTGAGATCGACTACATGCAAGTGTTGCAGCATACCTGCGCGCTGTATGCCCGCAATCAGCGCACTGGCCATATTGCCGCCGCCGATAAAACTCATATTGGTTTTCATGCTTTCTCCGTTGAATAAGTGCGCGCACCGAAGATCGCCGTGCCGATACGGACGATGGTAGCGCCATGGGCGATGGCGATGGCTAAATCACTAGACATGCCCATCGACAAAGTATCGAAATCGTCCGATTGCAACGCTTGTTTGATGTCAGCAAATAAGCGTTGCATGGCGCTAAATTGCTGTTCCACGCCCGCACTATCTGGCGCGAGGTCTGTGGAAAGCGGTGCTGGAATCGCCATCAGCCCGCGCAAGCGCAGATGCGGCAGCGCCTGCACTTCACGCGCCAGTTGCAGCGCTTCATGCACGGCCACCCCGCTTTTCGTCGCTTCACCGCTAATATTGACTTGAATGCAGACATTCAAGGCTGGCATCTCCGGTGGGCGCTGTTGCGATAGCCGTTGTGCGATTTTTAGGCGCTCAATCGTGTGTACCCAGGCAAAATGGGCGGCAATCGGTGCGGTTTTATTGCTTTGGATGGGGCCGATGAAATGCCATTCTGGTGTGCTAAGCGGCGCATACAGTGGCACCTGCGCTTGCACTGCTGCAATTTTTTCTAATGCTTCCTGTAAATAATTTTCGCCAAAAGCATGTTGTCCGGCTTGCAATGCTTGCAATACGGCATCAACGCCAAAAGTTTTTGACACTGCCAGCAGTTTCACGCTGTTTTCAGGGCGTTGGCAGGCCTTTTCTGCATGTACAATCTGCGCATGTACAGCTTGCAAGTTTTGCGGAATTGCGAACATAATCACCAATCGTTGGATTTGACTTAGTTTGTTACATCTAGCCGTAGAGGAAAAAGTCGCTATTCAGCAAACTAAGCAGCAAGCTGAGCAGTAACCACTGAAACCAGAACCGACCCATTAGGCGCTTGCGCCCCGTCGTTCAACTCTTTCTAGGCACAGGGATTATAAATGGACATCTCCGAACTACTCGCATTCTCTGTCAAGAATAAAGCATCCGATTTGCACTTATCCGCTGGCTTGCCACCGATGATACGGGTGCATGGCGATGTGCGCCGGATTAATTTGCCGCCGCTAGAACACAAAGACGTACACGGCATGGTGTATGACATCATGAACGATTCGCAGCGCAAGACTTATGAAGAAATGCTCGAGATCGACTTTTCTTTCGCCATTCCAGGTCTAGCGCGCTTTCGTGTCAATGCCTATAACCAAGATCGTGGTGCCGCCGCCGTAATGCGGACCATTCCTTCCAAAATTTTGTCGCTAGAAGATTTGAAATGCCCACGCATTTTCGCCGATCTCGCCTTAAAACCGCGCGGCTTGGTGCTAGTGACTGGCCCAACTGGTTCGGGTAAATCGACCACGCTAGCAGCGATGGTGAACCATGTGAATGAAACCGAATATGCGCATATTTTGACGATTGAAGATCCAATCGAATTTGTGCATGAATCGAAAAAATGCTTGATTAACCAACGTGAAGTCGGCCCGCATACCTTGTCCTTTAGCGCGGCGCTACGTTCGGCACTGCGTGAAGATCCTGACGTGATTCTGGTCGGTGAGTTGCGTGACTTGGAAACCATTCGCTTAGCGCTGTCCGCCGCTGAAACCGGTCACTTGGTGTTTGGCACCTTGCATACCTCCTCAGCAGCAAAAACGATTGACCGTATTATCGACGTCTTCCCCGGCGATGAAAAAGAAATGGTGCGGGCGATGTTGTCGGAATCGCTGCAAGCGGTGATCTCGCAAACCCTGCTAAAAACCAAAGATGGCTCGGGCCGCGTGGCGGCACATGAAATCATGGTCGGCACGCCAGCTATCCGTAACTTGATACGTGAAGCGAAAATCGCGCAGATGTATTCGGCAATTCAAACGGGTTCGAACATGGGTATGCAAACGCTGGACGGCAATCTGGCTGACTTAGTGAAACGCAATATAATCTCGAACGCGACTGCCCGTGCCGCCGCAAAAACACCCGATAATTTCCCCGGCTAAGGCACTTCGCCAGCCCTATTTAGGATACGACAAGCAAAATGACGCCAGTGTCGAATCAGGCACTGACTTCCGCCCACACCACCGAGCTGGCGCGGGCGATCATGAACGATAAGCAAGCCGCTACCTTCGAGCTATCCAAGGAATGCAATTTTGCGATCAGCCCGGGCGATCTTGGCCGCTTCCGCGTTTCTGCTTTCGTACAATTGTCGTGCGTCGGCATGGTGGTACGGACGATTACCACTGCGATTCCAAAAATCGAAGACTTGGGCTTGCCCAATACGCTGAAAGACGTGGTGATGACCAAGCGCGGCCTCGTCATCATGGTTGGCGCGACGGGTTCCGGTAAATCGACCACGCTAGCAGCGATGCTAGGTCATCGCAATGAAAACAGCTACGGCCATATCATCACGATTGAAGACCCGGTCGAATACGTTCACCCGCACAAAAACTGCATCATCACCCAGCGTGAAATTGGCGTCGATACCGATAACTGGGAAACGGCGCTGAAAAACTCCTTACGCCAAGCGCCCGATGTGATTCAAATCGGTGAGATTCGTGACCGCGAAACGATGGATCACGCAATTGCCTTTGCGGAAACCGGTCACTTATGCTTAGCCACCCTGCATGCCAATAGCGCCAACCAAGCGCTAGACCGTATCATCAACTTCTTCCCTGAAGAACGGCGCCAACAATTATTGATGGATTTATCGCTGAACTTGAAAGCGATGATTTCGCAGCGCTTGGTGAGCGCCAGGATGATCGGCTTCCGGGAATCGGTCCGGAG
>JACPVY010000183.1 GCA_016197345.1 Burkholderiales bacterium | reverse complement strand
ATTACCCTGCTAACGCCAGAAAACACAGCACAAATGACCATGGGCAGTGACATTTTGTCCTTACCAGAGATCGCACCAACCGTACGTCTAGCACTAGAAAAGAAGCGTGTTATTGCCAGCCCTATCTTGTTCGATGCGCAGAGC
Source organism: Burkholderiales bacterium (assembly GCA_016197345.1). GTDB lineage: Bacteria > Pseudomonadota > Gammaproteobacteria > Burkholderiales > Burkholderiaceae_D > JACPVY01. Next base: position 4,094 of record JACPVY010000183.1, on the reverse strand, counting down.
AAGAAAAAATACATTGAATTAGTTGTTGTTACCCATCCCAATTTATCGCAGATCAAAGAGCGCACAAAATTGCTGCCTTTAGGGGCGCTACGCATGCGCATAGAGCTCGAGACTTTTTTTCGCAACACATTGAAAGATCACCGTTTCGACGACTTTTTATTGAAAGTGGAAGATATCAGTGACGTGCCTACGACCATCTTCAATATGTTCCAAGTTGGCGAAAGACACGAATTTCAACACCGCTGGCAATTAGGCCAGCGCTCCTATCAATTCAGTTTCAGCCCGAGCAAAAGCTATTTGGACAACCATTTAGGCTGGGAAAGTTGGATCGTACTCACCTTTTGCCTGTTTATTACCAGCGTGCTTGGATGCATGTTATTGGTGGTATCCGGCGACAAAGCCCGTATTTTTGCCCTAGTGCGCGAGAGCACTTCCCACCTGCATGAGCGCGAAACTAGGCTGCAAGCGATTCTCGATCATGCGACTGACGCCATCTTAACCGTCAATCATCACGGCCAACTGGTGTCAGCCAATAATGCCGCGTGCACCCAATTCGGGTTTACCGCCGACCAAGTACCAATGAAGAATTTGACTGAATTACTGCAACTGGAATTGCCGCTCGATATGCGGCAATTGCTGCACCGCTATGACACGCGCGACGGTGAAGAAGTGGTGCTCAATGGCATTGGGGCCAGCGGTCATTTCTTCCCTGCCGGGTTTGCGATCAGCGAAGTGACGCTAAAAGGCGAAAGTTTTTTTGTTTGCATTTTGCGTGACCTGACCGAGCAACGTCGCTCGCAAGAGAAAATTCATCATCTGGCGCATCACGATCCGCTCACTGGTTTGGCCAACCGCATTATGCTCAATTTACGGCTCGATCAGTTGCTTGCGATTTCGCGCCGCAATAAAGCGGCGGTAGCGGTAATGTTCGTCGATATCGATCACTTCAAAAAAATCAACGATACCCATGGACATCAAATAGGGGACATGTTCTTGCGCGAATTTGCACGCCGCCTGCAAGAACTGGTGAGGGACGCAGATACCATTGCCCGTTTTGGCGGCGATGAGTTTATCGTTGTTTTAGCCGAACAAGATAGTGCCGATCATGTCACGATGGTAGCCAATCGCATCGTCAACGCCCTAGCTGCACCGTATGTGTTAGCGGATTTGGTACTGCATAGCGGCGCTAGCATAGGCATCGCGATGTTTCCCGCAGATGGTGATGACAGCAAACTTTTATTGCGCAATGCCGACATCGCCATGTATGCGGCAAAAAACCTCGGACGCGGTAATTTCCAATTCTTTTCCAATGAAATGAATCAAGCCACACATGAACGCTTGATGTTAGAAAACCGCTTATGGAAGGCACTAGAAGAAGATGAATTTACACTCTATTTGCAGCCGCAAATTTCGCTCAAGACCGGTGAACTGATCGGTGCAGAAGCCTTGATACGCTGGATTAGCCCAGAGCTTGGTCTGGTTCCGCCAGATCGCTTTATTCCCGTTGCAGAAGATACATCACTGATGCTGCCGCTAGGCGAATGGGTATTACAGCGCGCAGTAAAAATTTTGCGGGATTGGAAGGGTACCTCACTGCAGCACTTGCGGCTGGCCGTCAATTTGTCGGCGCGCCAATGCCAAATCAACACGCTGTTGCCACTCGTCGATAAATTGCTGCAAGAATCGGGCGTCGAGGCATCCAAGCTAGAAATGGAAATTACCGAAACAGCGGCGATGAACGATCCCGAACAAACCCGCGAATTATTGCGTGGTCTACGGCAGCGCGGCATTCAAGTCGCGATTGATGATTTTGGTACGGGGTATTCATCTCTAAGTTATTTAAAGCTATTCGCAATAGACCGCATCAAAATCGACCGCAGCTTTGTGAAAGATATCGAATCCGACCCCAATGACGCCGTGATTGTAGGGGCAACCATCGCGCTAGCGCATTCGCTAGGGCTAGAGGTGATTGCGGAAGGCGTCGAAACCGAGGCACAATGTCGCTACCTGCGCGAACGCGATTGCGATCAAGTGCAAGGTTATTATTTTTCTCGACCTCTGGCGTTGTCTGATTTTGTCGCCTTCTGCGATGCGCAACACAGCATTTAACAGCCTCAAAATCCGTAGATATGTATCAAGGCAGCGCTCCTTGTAAGGCATAACACGGCGCACAACGGCGATCAATATTGCTAGAGACGCCAAGGTCTGACCACACATCAAGGAATTGCATGATTACGATTTACCACTATCCGCGCTGCTCCAAATCCCGTGAAGCTTTAGCGCTCGTCGAAGAATTTGCAAAAGACAAGCAAATCGCCCTTCACGTTGTGAATTATTTTGAAACGCCGTTTGATCGCGCAGCGCTAACAAAAATTGTGCAGCAACTCGCAGATGGTAGCGGGCAGCAGCTATCCGATTTGGTGCGCAGTAGCGAAACAGCCTTTGTCGAATCTGGTTTGACACTCAGCGATGAAGAGGCGGTATTGCAATTGCTAGCTGACCAACCAGCTCTGGTGCAAAGACCTATTGTGGTTGCGGCAGGAAAAGCGATGATTGCCCGTCCAGCGACGGGTCTGCACAACTGGCTACAGCAAGTCTTGGCATAATCTTTGCATGCATTGCCATGCTAAAAAAAATTGTGTATAGATCAAAACAATAGAAAAATGGAAGCGCTACTGTGTATTCAGGGTTAAACGTCTATAATTGGCTGGCAATCCACATGGCAACGTTTCCAAAAGGAAATTAATTCAACGCAATTGCCGCAGATAGATGTAGCATATGCATCAAAGATTTTCCTAAAATATTGGTTTGCACGACAACCATGCGCTAAGACATGGGGTGACAGGTTAGCCCGATTGACTCTACTTGCACGATAGACAACGATGAAAAAATTATCTGGATTTGCTGCCTTGATATTCGCGTTTGGGCTGTATGGAGATGTCGTCCAAGCGCAAGAAAGCCCCGCCTTATTTGTCAGTCGCGCCAATGCGCGCATTGCCAAAACCATGGGTTTTAAAAACAAATGGGACGGCCCTACCGCTGGGCCAAAAATGGCGGCTAAACCACGCCGCATCATCATGATCACCTCCGATATGCGCAACCCTAGCCTGATGACGCTACAACGCGGGCTACGCGAAGCGGGCACGGTAGCCGGCTGGGAATTGATCGTGATGGATACCTGGAGCATGCCCAACAAACGCGCCGATGCTTTTTCACGCGCGCAAGCCTTAAAGCCAGACGGCATTATCTTGGCTGGCATTGATGCGAAAGACACTGCTAAGGAAATTGCTGCTGCGACGAAGGCGAATATTCCTGTGATTGGTTGGCACGCTTCACTCAAGAATGGCCCAACCGATGGTTTGTTTACCAATATTGGTAGTGATGCTAAAGAAGCAGCACAAACGGCAGCCTTACTCGCCGTGCTTGATTCCAACGGTAAGGCGGGCGTCGTGGTGTTTACCGATACCAGCAGCCTCTATATGGTGGCGAAGTCGAATGAAATTGTCGATACGATCAAACTCTGCCAAACCTGTAGCTTACTGGGTTTAGAAGAAATGCCAGTGATTAGCGCCAATGAAAAAATGGCCGCAACCGTCACAAATTTGACCAAAACCCACGGCAAAAAATGGACGCATACCATTGTTGTCAATGATTTGTATTTGGATGCAATGACCACACCAGCGGTCGAAAAGGCACTAGGTGATAGCAAGATGCAAGGCTTATCGGCGGGTGACGGCAGTGATAGCGCTTACAAACGTATTCGCAATAAGAAATTACAGTTGGGTACCGTACCGGAACCACTGCAACAACAAGGTTGGCAAATCATTGATGAATTCAATCGCGCATTTTCCAATGAAAAACCGAGCTTATACATGACGCCAGTCTATGTCGTCACTAATCAAAATATGGTGTATCACGGCGGGACAGCCAATGGCTTTGACCCAGACAATGGCTACCGCAATGAATACAAAAGAATCTGGGGTAAATAAGTGAAAAAGAATGCAGCGTCTGCCGTCACCGAGTTCAATCTGGAAGGCGAATTTGTCGAATTAAATCAATTGCTGAAACTGGTTGGACTGTGTGATAGCGGCGGT
>JACPVY010000182.1 GCA_016197345.1 Burkholderiales bacterium | reverse complement strand
GATTGCGGTGACTGCTGAGGAACGCATGACAGGCTCCAGGGCGCCGGGTTGTTGTCGTCAGGGGCAGGCGTTGGCCCGCGCGCTCCGCGATCAGGGGTGATAGACATCGATATTTGGGCCACAAGCCGGGCAAAGTTTGACATGGACGCCAGCCCAGCTCTGTAGCGATGTGCAAGCGGTCAACCAGCGCTTTCTCGAATTTACTGGCCGACCATTGGATGCGCTATGGCGCGCGCCTTCTGGCAAGACTAGCGCGGCGGTGATAGCCGCCGTCAAACAATGCGGTTATCGCCATGTCGGCTGGGCGCCTGCTGGTTTTTCTGGCGATGAATTGCCGAGTGAAAGCCACCCCAATCGCGTCTTGCTGGCAAAGGTGCTAGCGGGTGTGAGAGATGGCGATATCATCATGGCGCATATGGGGATTTGGTCGCGCCGCGATCCGTGGGCGCCGACTGTGTTACCCGCTTTGATTGAAGGCTTGCAAGCAAAAGGATTTTGCTTTGCAACGCTACGTGAACATCCCGATTTTGCAGTCGCCGCAGGGCATTAACATGATGCAATTTTTCAGCGAATATTTTGGCATCGCACAAGCCTGGCTGTTTGAACACTGGGTGCAGCCGGCCGTGTTTGCCTTAGGCTTAGGCGAATTTGTCGAAACCGCCTTTGATGGCACGGAAATTTTTCTCGCGGGCCTCTGCGAGCTAATCGTGCTGTATTTACTGTTGCGCCCGCTAGAAGCCTTGATCCCGGTGCAGCGCATCAAGGGCAGTTGGGCGCGTTGGAATGATTTTAGCTATACCGCATTGCATCGCTTGGGCATTTTTTCAGTGGTGATCTTTTTTGTGCTCGATCCGCTACTCGACCAAGCGGCTGCGGTGTTGCATTTGCGCGGTGTGCATCCCTTCAATTTAGAAAATTTATGGCCGGGTTTTACTGATCAGCCCTTGGTCAGCTTTTTCGTCTATCTCGTCATTCTCGATTTTTTCGATTACTGGTATCACCGCTTTGAACATCATTTCAATTGGTGGTGGGCGTTGCATAGCCTGCACCACAGCCAGCGCGACATGAATCTATGGAGCGATAACCGTAATCATTTGCTCGACGACTTTTTGCGTGATGTATACATGGGCATCATCGCGCTAGGCTTGGGCGTGCAACCTAGCCAATATGTGTTGCTGGTCGCAGCCTCACGCATGGTGCAAAGCTTGCAGCATGCCAATGTACGGATACATTTCGGCGCACTGGGTGAGCGGCTGCTGGTGTCGCCGCGCTACCACCGCCTGCATCACGCGATAGGCATAGGGCATGAATCAAGCGGGCAGGGCAGTTTAGGCGGCTGTAATTTCGCCGTCTTATTGCCGATTTGGGACATCTTGTTTCGTACCGCCAATTTTTCGCCAGTGTTTGCTGAAACTGGCGTGCGCGATCAATTACCTGCACCGCAAGGTGAAGGACGGGAATACGGCCATGGTTTTTGGGCGCAGCAATATCTAGGCTTGTGCCGTTTGTGGTCCGCAATAAGAGGTAAAACTTGAAGGGTAAAGTATGAACCCGGCGCAACATGCCCAAGGTCGTTGGGCTTTATTCGGGAGTAGCTGGACGCGCGCTTTGATGGCGCAATTTCATCCCAAAATCTTGCTATTGCCGTTGCAACCCATCGTATTGTCGATTTTCCTCTGGCTAGGTGTGTTGTGGTTGAGCTTTGATCGCCTAAGCTTGGCCATTCAGGGCTGGCTCACCCCTTATGTGCAAGACGCCAATAGCGCACATTGGCTTGCCAAACTGGGTAGTTTTTTATTGCAACATGCGTTACTGCCCTTGCTAGCTGGCTGGGCGTTGTTGCCGCTGATGCTATTAACCTCGCTGATCTTTATTGGCGTGTTAGCGATGCCAGTCGTTGTCAACTTCGTCGGTCAGCGCGATTTCCCCGCTTT
>JACPVY010000181.1 GCA_016197345.1 Burkholderiales bacterium | reverse complement strand
AGCGTTTGCGACCGAATTGATCGGCGAGCGGTCCAAAGGTCAGCGCGCCAAGCGCAGCACCGATCAAGCCCGCCGAGAATATGGGTCCTAGCTGAGGTTTTTCTAGGCCGAATAATTTGGCAATGAAAGGAGCAGCAACACCAATGGATTGGGTGTCGAGGCCATCCAGCAAGGCGACCAAACTGCAGAGCCCGACAATCAGCATCTGGGTACCCGAGATGGGCTGCTGATTAATTAGCGCAGGCAGATCAATTTTCTTACTTTCAGACATGGCGAATCTTTCGTTTCAACGGACACCGTTACACCAAAATGACCGAATGCGAAAAGCTAATCAGCGTGGACACCGCAAAGCGTCTTGGCGAGCTCGCGCAGCGGGCGTGGCGGTCCATGGATTGCCACGTCGCACTGCGTGCTCCTCGCAAAGACGACGTTAAACCCACCGACATATCTTCAGACCTACTCGACTGCATAGCATTCCGCTTTTGGTATCTAGCTGAGCATCACATGTACATTCTTAGTCTGCGTATAAGCAAGCATTTCAGCTAGACCTTCTTCGCGACCCATCCCGGATTTTTTATAGCCACCAAAGTCCGCGCCAAGAAAATGCGCGCTAGTGTGATTGATCCATACATAGCCCGCTTCGATGCGCGCTGCGGCTCGATGCGCTTGCGCCAAGTCGCGCGTCCAAATCGACGCCGTCAAGCCGTATTCAAGGCTGTTAATTTGCTCGAACAATACGTCTTCATCGTCCCACGGAATAACCGCGAGGAGCGGCCCGAATACTTCTTCGCGAAATAAGCGCATCGAGGGCGTGACATCGGCAAAAACAGTCGGCTCCACAAACCATCCACGCGCGAGCTTGGGATCATCGGGGCGTCTGCCGCCACACACCAAGCGCGCGCCGTCCGCGCGTGCGGATTCGATATAGTGCATCACCTTGTTGAACTGCTGCTCCGAAATCAAACACCCCATCGTCGTTGCGGGATCAGTCGGATCACCACAGCGATGAAGTGTCGGAATT
>JACPVY010000197.1 GCA_016197345.1 Burkholderiales bacterium | reverse complement strand
TGGCAAAGGCTGCGCTAGCTGGTCGTGTCGATGGCAAGTTGGTGGATACCTCGTATCTGATCGAAGGTAATGTCGATTTGGCGATCATCACCGATAAAGATGCCGATGGTGTCGATGTGATTCGCCACTCCACCGCGCACTTGTTGGCGTATGCGGTGAAAGAGTTGTATCCCGACGCGCAAGTCACTATCGGCCCTGTGATTGAAAATGGCTTTTACTACGATTTTTCGTACAAGCGCCCATTTACGCCAGAAGATTTGGTGGCAATCGAGAAAAAAATGGCGGAATTGGCGAAGAAGGATGAGCCAGTCACCCGTAAAGTCTTGCCGCGCGATGAAGCGGTGGCTTACTTTAAATCTATTGGCGAAGCGTATAAGGCCGAGATCATCGAATCTATTCCGGCTGATCAAGATGTGTCGCTATATACCGAAGGCAAATTTACCGATTTGTGCCGTGGCCCGCATGTGCCATCGACTGGTAAATTAAAAGTCTTCAAATTGATGAAGTTGGCTGGCGCGTATTGGCGCGGCGACTCGAAAAACGAAATGCTACAGCGCGTGTATGGCACCGCTTGGGCGAAAAAAGAAGATCTGGAAAATTACTTGCATGTGCTAGAAGAAGCGGAAAAGCGCGATCATCGTAAGCTTGGTCGTTTGCTGGATTTGTTTCACATGCAAGAAGAAGCGCCGGGCTTGGTGTTTTGGCATCCAAAAGGTTGGACGATTTGGCAGCAAGTTGAGCAATATATGCGCCGCGTCTATCAAGAAAGTGGCTATCAAGAAGTCAAGGGGCCGCAAATTTTGGATCGCAGCTTGTGGGAGCGTACCGGTCACTGGGATAACTACCGTGACAATATGTTCACGACCGAATCCGAAAATCGCCAATATGCATTGAAGCCAATGAATTGCCCTGGGCATGTGCAGATTTTCAAATCAGACTTGCGCAGTTATCGCGATTTGCCATTGCGCTATGGTGAATTTGGTCAATGCCATCGTAATGAATCTTCTGGTGCACTGCATGGCATCATGCGGGTGCGTGGCTTTACGCAAGATGATGGTCATATTTTCTGTACCGAAGAGCAAATCCAAGCGGAGGTGATCGCCTTTCATCCGCAAGCGATGAAGGTGTATCAAGACTTTGGCTTTGAAAATATTGCTGTGAAATTGGCCTTGCGCCCAGATAGCCGTGTTGGCTCGGAAGAAATTTGGGATAAAGCCGAAGAAGCGATGCGTACTGCGCTGCGTACCTGTGGCGTGGAGTGGGAAGAATTGCCAGGTGAGGGCGCGTTTTATGGCCCGAAAATTGAATATCACCTGAAAGATTCGCTCGGCCGTCCGTGGCAGGTTGGCACCATGCAGGTCGATTTCAATACGGCAGAGCGTTTGGGTGCGACCTATAAAACGGGTGATGATCAGCGTTTGTCGCCAATTATGTTGCATCGTGCGATTGTGGGTTCGCTCGAGCGCTTTATCGGTATTTTGATCGAAAGCCATGCGGGTGCGTTGCCGCTGTGGTTGGCGCCAGTGCAAGTCTCGGTACTCAATATTTCGGCTAGCCAAGCAGAATATGCACAACAATTAACCGAAAAATTGCGTAAATGCGGCTTGCGGGTGCAGCTCGATTTGCGTAACGAGAAAATTACCTATAAAATACGCGAACATTCCATCCAAAAGCTGCCATATATTTTGGTGGTCGGGGATAAAGAACGGGATGCCAATACAGTGGCCGTGCGGGCGCGAGGTAATGTTGATCTGGGTGTCATGGATGTTGAAGCCCTGTTGCAACGCCTCACTCAAGAAGTGGCAGACAAAGTCTGAATTTCTTGGCGTATACCGCACGGTATTTCATTTGATTTTTAAAGGAAACTGCAATAGCTACTGATAAGTCGCATCGCATAAACGGCGAAATTACCGCTCCTGAGCTACGTTTAGCTGGAGTCGAGAACGAACCTCTCGGTATCGTGAGTTTGGCTGAGGCCTTCCGCATGGCGGAAGAAGCGAACGTGGATCTGGTGGAGATCGCGCCTACTGCGCAGCCACCAGTCTGTCGCCTGATGGATTATGGTAAGTTCAAATATCAGGAACAGAAAAAGGCCCACGAAGCCAAACTGAAGCAAAAAGTTATCTTGGTGAAGGAAGTCAAATTCCGCCCAGGTACCGATGATGGTGATTACAACATCAAGTTGCGCAATCTGACCAAGTTCTTGGAAGATGGCGACAAGACCAAGATCACGTTGCGTTTCCGTGGTCGGTAAATGGCGCATCAAGACATTGGCTTTCGGATGTTGGAACGCTTGAAAGCTGACTTGGAGCCATTTGGTCAGGTCGAGCAGTTTCCAAAAATGGAAGGCCGGCAGATGATCATGGTGTTGGCACCGAAGAAGAAAAAATAAGTAGCACCCAATATACGTTGCAGCGCTGGGTTGCAAAACTCGGCGCTGTGATGCTATCGCGGCAAGCGTAGATGTGGATAAAAACCTTCGTCACTTTGGTGGCCTTGGTTTTTGAATCTCTCGCATGACTGCACAATAAGTGAAAGCAGGCATCTAAGAGCAACATAGTGTTGCCACCTGCAATCATGCTAAAAATGGAGCTGTCCAAAAAGGACAGAATTGTTATGCCTAAGATGAAAACAAAGAGCTCTGCAAAGAAGCGCTTTCGTGTCCGCCCAGGTGGCACGGTGAAATGTGGTCATGCATTTAAACGCCACATCTTGACCAAAAAAACCACCAAAAACAAACGCCAATTGCGTGGTACCGTCAATGTCAATGCGTCTGACGTGCAATCCGTCTACCGCATGATGCCAAACGCTTAATCTCACACAGTAAACAGGAGAAACTATGCCTAGAGTAAAACGTGGGGTTACAGCTCGTGCCCGCCATAAGAAAGTCCTAGACCAAGCCAAAGGCTATCGTGGTCGCCGCAGTAAGGTTTATCGTATTGCTAAGCAAGCCGTTATGCGCGCTGGCCAATATGCATACCGTGACCGTCGCAACAAGAAACGCGTTTTCCGCGCTTTGTGGATCACCCGTATCAATGCTGCTTCGCGTGAACATGGTTTGACTTACAGCGTATTCATGAACGGCTTGAAAAAAGCTTCGATTGAATTGGATCGCAAGGTCTTGGCTGATATGGCTGTCATGGACAAACCAGCATTTGCTGCGATTGTGAAACAGGTCAAAGCCACGGTAGCAGCTTAATAAGCGTTGCCAGCAGTAGGAACTATCCTACTGGTTGTAGATAAAAAAAGCGGGGCAGAGGTATCCACCTATGCCCCGTTTTTTAGTTTTAAGCTGCAAAATTCATTGCATCGCTAGCGTTGTTGGTGCCCAGCACCATTAAAATTGCTGCTTTGCATTTGTATTGAATCGTTGTTTTGATTATTGCTTATCATCGCTGCCTCGCTCACGCGATTGGGCGCTTCATTGCAGGAAAAAACGTATGAACTCCGTAGAACAACTCGTCGTCGCGGCGCAAGCCGATTTTCTCGCTGCGCCAGACGCAGCAGCGTTGGAAAACGCCAAAGCAAAATACCTGGGCAAGACCGGGCAAATCACCGAGTTAATGAAGGGTTTGGGCAAGCTAGCCCCTGAAGAGCGCAAAGCGCAAGGTGCGGTGATTAATTCCGCCAAAGAACAAATTGAACAAGCCCTGACCGCACGCCGCGATGCTTTAGCGAATGCGCAAATGATGGCGCGTTTGAATGCTGAAGCAATCGACATCACCTTGCCCGGCCGTGGGCGTAGCGTCGGTGGTATTCATCCAGTGATGCGGAGTTGGGAGCGGATCGAGCAAATCTTCGCTTCCATCGGTTTCGATGTGGCCGATGGCCCTGAAATCGAAAATGATTGGACTAACTTTAGCGCCTTGAATAGCCCGGAAAATCACCCGGCGCGTTCGATGCAAGACACGTTTTATATCGACGGTAAAGACAGCACGGGCAAACCTTTGCTGCTACGCACCCACACTAGCCCGATGCAAGTGCGCTACGCGCGCATGAACCGCCCACCAATCAAAGTCATCGCCCCCGGTCGTACTTATCGGGTTGATAGCGATGCTACCCATTCCCCTATGTTCCATCAAGTCGAAGGCCTGTGGATTGCTGACGATATCAGCTTCGCCGACTTGAAAGGGGTGTACTTGAATTTCGTCAAAGCTTTCTTTGAAACTGACGATTTGCAAGTACGCTTCCGCCCATCGTATTTCCCATTTACCGAACCTTCAGCTGAAATTGATATCGCTTTTGGCAGCGGCCCCTTGAAAGGCAAGTGGCTAGAGGTCTCCGGCGCGGGTCAAGTACACCCAACCGTCGTGCGCAATTTTGGCCTCGATCCTGAACAATATTTGGGCTTCGCTTTTGGTTCAGGGATCGAACGGTTGACAATGCTGCGCTATGGCATCAACGATTTGCGGCTATTTTACGAAGGTGATTTGCGCTTCTTGAAGCAATTTAATTAAACACATTGAATTGACCACTTAGCAAAACCCTCGTTATCCCTATATTGAATGCCAATTGAACAGTAGCAATTGGCAAACGAATTGAAAGCGTAAATCATGCAATTTTCTGAAAACTGGCTACGTACCATGGCTGATCCGAAGATGACTTCGGATGAATTGGCCCACATGTTGACCATGGCGGGTTTGGAAGTCGAAGAAACCGAAGCGGTCGCACCACCGTTTTCCCACGTTGTTGTTGGCCATGTGCTGGAAGTCGTTAAACACCCTGATGCTGATCGTTTGAATGTGTGTCAAGTGGATGTCGGCACGGGCACGATTTTGAATATCGTTTGCGGTGCGCCAAATGTGCGCGCCAACATGAAAGTGGTATGTGCGATGGCTGGTGCTGTGTTGCCACCCGGCGCAGACGGCAAACCATTTGAAATCAAAGTCGGTAAATTACGCGGTGTTGAATCGCAAGGCATGTTGTGCTCGGCGCGTGAATTGAAATTATCGGAAGATCACGCTGGTTTGATGGATTTGCCAGCTGATGCGCCAGTAGGCCAAAATTTCCGCGATTATTTTGAACTCAATGATTTGAAATTCACGATCAAATTGACGCCAAATAAAGCCGATTGCTTATCGGTGCTAGGGGTCGCGCGTGAAGTGTCGGCGCTGACAGGTTGCCCATTGAAGCAGCCCGAAATCCATCCGGTAGCGGTGACGATACAAGACAAGTTGCCAGTCAAAATTTCTGCGCCAGATTTGTGCGGTCGCTTTGCTGGTCGCATCATCAAAGGCTTGGATGCGCGTGCGAATACGCCAG
>JACPVY010000196.1 GCA_016197345.1 Burkholderiales bacterium | reverse complement strand
TGACATTTTGCGATTGAGGAACTAAATTTAAATTAATAAAAATAATACAACAGCTCTAGAATTAATTGAGGATAATGAAATTTGTTGAATATTTAAATTTCATCCCTTCCACCCATCGATGAAGTTGGATTGAAATTGTGATTGAAGTGGCACGCGACCATGCAGAAGCGTTTTCTGACGCATTGATGGAAGCGGGCGCCTTGTCGGTATCGGTAGAAGATGCCGACGAAGGCAAAGAAGCCGAGCAGCCTTTGTTTGGCGAACCAGGGATGGAACCAACCACCCGCGCGTGGGAGCATAGCCGCGTGGTCGCCTTGACCGAAGCCGATTGTGAACATGCCGCGCTATTGCAAGAAGCGGCCGATGCAATTGGCTTGAGCGTGATTCCGCAATGGACGACACGTGTGGTCGAAGAGCAAGACTGGGTACGCTTAACGCAATCGCAATTTGAACCAATTCATATCGGCAAAAATATCTGGGTCGTGCCTAGTTGGCATGAAGCGCCGGATCCTGATGCCTTGATCTTGGAACTCGACCCCGGCTTAGCGTTTGGCACGGGTAGCCATCCAACCACCCGCCTGTGCATGGAATGGCTAGAAGCGCATGCACCGCAAGACAAACTGGTGTTGGATTACGGTTGTGGCTCCGGCATTTTAGCGATGGTAGCGAAAAAGCTGGGCGCGACGCGCGTGATCGGCGTCGATATTGATCCGCAAGCGATTGAATCGGCAAACGACAATGCTGAGCGCAATCAATGCGTGGTGGAATACTTTTTGCCAGACGATTTTGCTAGCGCGATTGGGCCACAGCAATTTGATGTGGTGGTGGCGAATATCCTCTCTAGCCCGTTGAAGTTGATGGCACCGATGTTGGCAGGCCGCGTTGCAGCAGGCGGTAGCTTGGTGTTATCGGGCGTGTTAGCACGCCAAGCCGAAGAAGTGATTGCAGCCTATGCACCGTTTATCAAACTCCATGTGTGGTCTGAGCATGAAGGTTGGGTTGCATTAGCCGGGCAATTGCCCAAATAAAGAAAGACGGCGATGGCACTGGCAACCCGTTGCCCACAATGCGGCACCACTTTTAAAGTCGCTCATGACCAGCTGAAATTGCGGGCTGGCATGGTGCGTTGTGGTGCCTGCAAACAGGTTTTCAATGGCATTGAACATCTGGTGCGCAATCAAGCGGATGAAGTGGTGACTGTCGGCGCGCCTGCCGCAGCGCCGACTACACCAGCGCCCGTCACGCCTGTTCCTGCAGCCCCAATTCCACCAGCAGCTACACCGCCCGCACCGACAGCACCAGTCGCTACTCCCGCGCCGCCGCCGCTGGCGACACCCGCACCAACGGCACCGCCGCCAACCGCGACTCCCAGCTTAGCCCCTGTGCCGCCACCAGCGACGCCGACACCCACAACCGCCCCTGTGTTGGAATTGGTGCCCACGCCAGCGCCGGCCCCTACCGAATGGCCGACGCTAGTCACTGATTCGATGTTTGTGGTGCATGAAGAAATCATCGCTGTGCCGCATGAAGATTTCGACGAAGATTTCGATTTGCCGCCGCCCGAGGTCGCGTCAGCGCCTGCGGCCGTCGAGGACGAATCGGAAATCGTGACAGTGCATACCGATTTGCATTTAGACCCGATTGCAGCGGTACAAGAAGCACAGCAAGAACGCCTGCAAGAAACGCAGGTAGAAACGCGGGCGGAAACGATAGCCCAGCCAACAACGCCAGTAGTGGCACCTGAGCCAGCGCTGCGCCATGATGCCGTCGCTACGCCGCATCTGCGGATAGAGCCACAACTGGATGACGCGGTAAGCACTGCTCAAGCGGCGCAAGAAGACGCTAACCTCGCGCTAGAAGCCAATACGGCAGCGGCAGTTGAAAGCGATGCCGAAGAGCCAGAATTTGTGATCCAAGGTCGTAAGCGGCAAGGGTTACGCCGCGTACTACACCTCGTGCTCGTGCTGACGACGTTAGGCCTGTTTGTCGGCGCGCTAGGGCAGGCCGCCTATGCCTTCCGTAGCCAATTAGCGGCGCTAGCACCACCGACCAAACCTTGGTTGGAAAAAGGTTGTCAGTTGCTTGGTTGCCAAGTTGGTTTCCCTAGCCAAATCAAAGCGGTAGCTTTGGAATCGGATGAGTTACAAGTGCTGCCACATACGCGTAATGTGTATGCGCTCTCGACCTTATTGCGTAACCATAGCAATACCGTGCAGAGCTGGCCGTATATTGAATTGAGCTTGAATGATGCGAATGATAAAGCGCTAGCACGGCGCGTGTTTTCGCCGCACGATTACCTCGTCAATCCGCAAGATGAGGCGCGCGGTTTTGTCGCGCACGGCGAACAGCTGGCTGACACTCTCTACCGTTCGCGCATTGCCGCTAATTTCCAATAATTTCCGTTTATTCGTTTGCCCATGGGTGAGCGTAATCGCGCTTTTGGGGACACGCAGCTGCTGTGCTAAAAAGCGGATCAACTCTTCATTGGCGCGGCCATCGAGCGGTGGCGCTTGCAGCCGGATTTTGATGCTATCTTCTAGCAAGGCCATCACTTCGGTTTTTTTCGCATTCGGCGCGACTTGTACCGCTAATCTGACGCCGCCAGCGATGCTGCTACACCAATCGCGACTCATCGCAACAGCCAAGGATGGATTGTCGAAGCCACTTCTGCTAACGCAAACAGCATAATTTGCAGCACCAAAAATGCCACAATTGGGGACAGGTCAACGCTGCCAAATGGCGGTATCACGCGGCGGATTGGGCGCAGAATCGGGTTCGTCAATTGAACAAAGAATGGCGCTAACGGAGCGCTAGGGTTGACCCAGCTAAAAATGACGGAAATAAAGAGCAAGCCTATCCAGCCATAAATCATCCATTGCAAGAGCGTATAGAGCGCACCGAACAATACCAAATGCGGCAATAGCACTGGCCACATCAGTTGTTTCAGAAAAGTGGCTAATAGCGCGACAAGTAAGGCGGCGATTAGGCTCGCCCAGTCATAGCCGCCAACGCCAGGAATCAGGCGGCGCAAGGGTTTGACCAACCAGTCGGATAGTTGAAAGGTAAATTGCGAGACTTGTAAAGGGGGGCGGATGCGGACGACTTGCACCCAAAAGCGCAACAGCAATACGGTTGCTAACAAGCCAGTAACGGTATTGATAATTAAATTCAAAATTCCCAACAC
>JACPVY010000195.1 GCA_016197345.1 Burkholderiales bacterium | reverse complement strand
AGCCACTCAATCGGCGCCACCCCTCTATTGCTATGCTACACCGCGATCGAAAGCGGCCAAGCAGAGGGTGTGTAACAGCATGTGCTTTTACATCATACCTCTAATTTTTTAAATTTTCACCACACTTTCTCTTCGATATGTTTGATCATTGCCCAGCGCGCAATCGAGCGTCAATTCCATGGCAATCAATGCATATTGTTATAAGCTAAACTCTGTTCCGCTGTATCCACGAAAAGCAAAAAAAAAGACGCTAGATGAGTACAGTGGCTAAATGTCAGTGCTATATTAAGCGCATAGTTATTTTTCAAGTCCGTAACGTGTGCAGCACTTTTTTGCTGCATCACCTCGATTGCGGCACAGTGTCATATCGTTTTTCCTGCATATGCCCCTGCAGCCCGCTTGATTCCCGTTTCGGGAAGAATCTCTGGCCACTACTTGGTTGATCATTGCATAGCGTGGGAATGTTGAGTGCTAACGTAATTGCACCGAAATCTTGTTGAACGAATAGTGGGTAGGCTGCTGTCTGGTTTCCAACTAACTTTCTCGATTGGATATTCTGCAGATGAGTACCATGTATGAGACACAGAAACAGGGCCAAAGTGGCCTAGGCTGGTGGCAGAAATATGGTTTTGCGCTAGGAATTAGCCTGTGCGCAGCGCTACCATTTTTCAATGGCTTCAGCTGGCTATCTTTCTTGAGTTTTCTGGCGGTAACTGTGCTGTCGTTCTTCTTTGCGTATCAAACGCAAGCAAAGCTCGTTGCATATGACCCGAGTAGTGCTAGCCCGGAACGTGAGGAACAAGAGGGGGAGCAAAATTTACAACTCTTGTTAGCCGCTGTGCTTCCGGTGTGGCGCCGTCATGTCGAGTCGATCAAATCGCAAACAGAAGGTTCAGTCGAACAACTGATCACCAGTTTTTCTTCGATGGTTAAGCAATTTGATATGGCCGGTTTTGGTGGTGTTTCAGGGCGGGAAGCGGCTGGCCATGAAGATATGACGATCAGCTTGCTAACGCTGTGTGAACGCGAACTGAGCCCGGTAATTTCAGTGCTAGAAAAAGTCATCGGTAGTAAAGATGAATTACTCGGTGCAAATCGGTGAAGTGATGCAGGTAACGCTAGAAGCTGCTGCACGCGCTGCCGAGCAAGATAAAAAAGCCATTATCGCTTCCGGTGACGTGGTGCAAGATGTGCTCAACCACGTGCGCAATCTTGGTGCCTCGTCTGAGCGTATGCGCGAGCAAGGTGTGATCATCCGCCACGATGTCGAAAACCTCCTCGTCACCCTGCAATACCAAGATCGCGTCAGCCAAATCCTCACGGTCGTTGATGATGATATGCATCGTTTGCAAGAAACCGTGAGTAGTGGCGAAGCTTTTGCGCCAACGCCGGAAGAATGGTTGGATCATCTTGGCGGAAGTTACACGATGGATGACGAGCGTGCCAACCATTTTGCTGATGTTACTCAAGGTGCCGCAAAGGCTCCGGTAAAACCCGATGATGAAGTGACGTACTTTTGATAGGTGGTTGGCCGGATAACGCTGGCTTTACCCCGTAATAATTTGTGTGGTGTTTGATTCTCTGTAAGGAACGATGACATGGCTAAGACAATTTTGATTGTAGATGATTCTGCTAGCTTGCGGCGCGTGGTGGATATCGCACTCAGTGGCGCTGGCTACGAAGTGATCCAAGCCAGTGACGGTAAGGATGCACTTGCTAAATTGGCCAAACTCGATGGCAGAAAAGTGCATTTGATCGTCAGCGACGTCAATATGCCAAATATGAACGGGATCGAATTTGTGACGGCAGTCAAAAAAGATGCCGCTTATAAATTTACTCCAGTCATTATGCTGACGACCGAAGGGCAAGATGAAGTGAAAGACCAAGGCCGTGCGGCTGGAGCAAAAGCATGGATTGTCAAACCATTTAATCCGACGCAATTGCTCAATGCAGTACAAAAATTGATCTTGCCTTGATCTCATAGACCAGCCAGAGCGACTGTGTGCTTGGTGATGCACCGTCGCTTAGAGCGTGACGTTGCGAGAGAAATGCCAGTTGGCAGGGGGGCTTGTCGCTGTGCTTATGGTGTGTCCCCAAGATTTGCCGCTAGATGTCATTGTTTGGTGTACCAGATGTGGATGATGAGGAAAAATCATGGCTGGACTAAAGATTTCTGGAGAGCTAAGCATCTATCAAGTCGGCGAGCTCAAACAGCAATTCCAACAGGCATTAGCACAAGCATTGCATGAGCAAAGTCCGCTTGAATTAGATATGTCGGAAATGAGTGAGTGTGATGGCGCAGGTTTGCAGCTCTTATTATCGGTGGCAAAAAGTGCCAGTGAATTTGAAATTGCGGTGCATCTTGTTCATACTTCGCCAGCAATGCAAGAATTGCTGAATCTGTATGGATTGGCGCCACGCTTTGTGATGAAGGAGTTGGCGCATGAGTAATGATGCTGGCATGTATGACGACGCCCTCGTCACCTTTTTTGCCGAAGCACGCGATATGCTGGTGCAAATTGAGGACACGCTATTAGCCCTAGAAAATGATCCTTTAGACCGTGAAAACATCAATGCGCTGTTTCGTGCTGCGCACACGATCAAAGGCTCCGCTGGTTTATTTGGACTTGATCGTGTAGTTGCTTTTACGCATCAGGTTGAAAGTGTGCTCGATAAAGTGCGTAACGGCGAGCTGACAATCGACCTGACGATGAGTGATGTGTTGCTGAAAAGTAGCGATGTCATCACCGCTTTGCTCGAGGAAGCCGAACGCAAAACCCAAGATCCGGCCGAGATTGCGCTGCTTGATGCTAACGCGAATTTAGTGTTGGCAAAGTTGTCGCAATACTTGGGGAGAAGTGTTGACGCAGCGGTCAGCATGAAAGCCGGGCCAGCAGCGGAAGAGCCTGAGTCTGGGGCGAAGGCGGGCATTTGGCATATTTCGCTGCGCTTTGGCGAAAATACCTTCCGCAATGGCTTTGACCCGCTCTCCGTGATCAATTATCTACGCACCTTAGGGGAGATCAAAACCATCGTCACGGTTGATCAATATTTGCCCAAAATAGACGAACTTGATCCCGAATCCTGCTACCTTGGTTTTGAAATACGCCTTAACACAGCAAGCGCGAAAGCAGAAATTGAAGGTGCCTTTGAATTTTTGCGCGACGATTGCACGCTCCACATTTTGCCGCCAAATCGGCGCGCATCTGACTTTATCGCCTTACTACGTGAATTACCTGATGAAGCGCGGCTCGGCGATTTACTCGTCGATTGTGGTGCGATTACACGTGCCGCGCTTGATGCCGCGTTACAGCAACAACAAGGTGGCGAGCGCCAAGATGGTGAGCGTCGTGGTGCCAAAGCAATAGGACAAATTCTCGTTGATCAAAAGCACGTCCAACCAGAAGTATTGGATGCGGCGTTGGTCAAACAAGGACGGCGTGATCCAAAAATTGAGGATTCGCGCTTCGTTCGGGTGCCTGCAGACAAGCTCGATGATTTGATTAATTTGGTCGGCGAATTAGTGATTTGCGGCGCTAGCGCGAACTTGATGGCCACCACGCTACGCAATCAGCAAATGATAGAAACCACGCAGCAAATGAGTGGTTTAGTCGAAGAAATTCGTAATGGCACTTTAGCGCTACGCATGGTGCAAATCGGGGAAACCTTCGCCCGCTTTCGCCGTGTGGTGCGCGATACTGCGGCTGAGTTAGGCAAGGAAATTCATCTCGAAATTGAAGGTTCGGAAACCGAGCTGGATAAATCAGTTGTCGAAAAAATTGGTGATCCTTTGATGCACTTAGTGCGCAATGCGATGGATCACGGCATCGAAACTCCGCAAGTGCGGGTCGAGCAAGGCAAACCGCCCTATGGCTCCTTGCGGCTGTCAGCGCACCATGATTCTGGCCATATCGTGATCCAAGTCGATGACGATGGTAAGGGGCTAGATGGTGAAAAAATTCTGGCGAAAGCAAGGGAGCGAGGCTTAGTCGCGCCGAATCAAGTGTTATCGGATAACGACAAAATGAATTTGATCTTTGAGCCGGGATTTTCGACCGCAGAAGCGATCACCAATTTGTCTGGGCGTGGCGTCGGCATGGACGTGGTCAAGAAAAACATCGAGGCGCTGCGGGGGAGCGTGGTCTTACGCAGCGAGGTTGGGCAAGGCACCACGATAGAAATTCGCTTACCGCTAACACTGGCGATTATCGACGGCTTTTTAGTCAAGGTTGGTCGTAATTCTTATGTCATCCCGTTGCACTCTGTGATCGAGTGCATCAATCCAGAAACCAAGCAATTGCAAGCAACAGCCAATAGCAATAGCTGGAGCGGCGTGCTCGACTTGCGTGGCGAAGTATTGCCGTATGTCGATTTGCGCAAAGTATTTGAAGTCACCGAACCAAGTCCGCCTCGGCGTAGCGTGGTAGTGGTGAAAAATGGTGAGACGACTGCTGGCCTAGTCGTTGATCAGTTATTGGGTGAATACCAAACCGTGATCAAGCCCTTGGGCAAATTGTTCCGACAATTGCGTGGCATTAGCGGTTCTACCGTGCTGGGATCGGGTGAAGTGGCGTTGATTTTGGATGTCGCCGCAATGACACGCATGGCTAGCGAGCGCAATGAGCGTGAAGCGATGGAGCAGGCAATGGCAGCGCAGTATTCATGACTGAGCAAGGCAATCTTGTTCGTTCTTGTTTGGCATAACAGGGGAAGAAAATGAATTTATCCAGTTTTAGCATACGCCAGCGCCTAAATATAGGTTTTGCAATCGTGCTCCTATTGTTGGTCGTGTTGTCTACATTTGCGGTGATGCGAATGGATAGCCTGCGCTCATCTTATCGAGAGGCATTAGGCGATAGTGAAGCGCTGGCCAATGTGTTGCGCTTTGAGGGCGGTGTGCGCGCTAATGGTCGTCGCGCATTTGAATTGTTCTTAGTGAACAAAGAAGACCTCGGCGCGCTGCTAGAGCGAATTGAGGCTAACAACAAAAATGTGACGGAGGCTTTTGCTAAGGTGGAGGCCGAAGCCAATACCCCGGATGAAAAAAGCTATGTCGAAAAGCTCAAGCTTGATCGGGCGACTTTTCTCACTTCTTTGAAAAAAGTGCAAGCGCAATTGGTTGCTGGTAATCGTGACGAAGCGACCAATACCGCACGCAAAGAACTGAGTCCGGCATTAGATCAACTCAATGCGCGACTCAAAGAGATGGTGGATTTACAAGCAAAGCACGCGCAAATGGCGATGACGGAGAGTGAGGCAACTTATAAATCGACCGTCAATACTGTGATTAGTTTTGCCATCGTCATTACCTTGATTTGCATTGCATTTGCATTTTTGGTGACACGCTCGATTACCCGCCCATTAAGTGATGCAGTCAAAGTCGCCGAATGCGTTGGCACCGGTAATTTTGCCGTAGTGGTGGATACCAGTGGCAGCGATGAAATTGGCAAATTGATGGCAGCCATGCAAACGATGGTAAAAAGCATACAGACTTTCCGGGCTGAACAAAGATCG
>JACPVY010000194.1 GCA_016197345.1 Burkholderiales bacterium | reverse complement strand
GACTCCGTGCCGAGTTCGTTTGCGGCAGGCTAACATCACCCAGTTCGAGCAAAGTCGGCATCACGTTTTCAGTCGAAAGCTTTTGTTTAGCGTGCGTTTTCAGTGCGCTAATTTTGGCTGGATCGCGACGCTGAAAGCTATCGGCATACCACAGCATCGCTGGCACGCGGAATTCATGTTCGAAATTGTGCATATGCAAAACCTGCTGGCAATTACCGTCGGGCAGGGTTTCGCCATGGTCGGCGACAAAAAACATGGCGGCGGGTTTATCGCGTAATTGGCCGATGATGCTGTTTAAAAACCAATCGGCATAGAGCACTGAATTGTCATAGCTATTGTTGATCGCCGTTGCCAAGCTCAGATCATTGACATTCGGATTTTCCTTGTTCGTCAGCGAAGGCTGCCAGCGATTAAAATTCGCCGGATGGCGGCGCGCATAATTCCAGTGATTGCCGATGGTATGCAAGATGATCAGTTTTTTCTTGCTAGAGTCGCGCAGCGCTTGTTGCAGGTGCGGCAACATCTCTTGATCGTACATCGCCTCATCTTGCAAACCACCGAGATTGACATAGGTGGTGACATCGGCTTCTTTGGCCATGACCGAAATGGTGTTATCCAATTGCCCATAGACGATTTTCATCATTCATCGCTTCACGCGCGGGTTTGCGCGAAATGATAATGGGGACAGACAAACGGGTGGCGGTGACGGGCGAGATAAAATCCGGGAAATTGACGAGATTGCTTTCTTGCTGCAAGAGCGGATTGGTGGCGCGGCTATAGCCATTCAGGCTCCAGCGGTCGGCACGCGAAGATTCACCGAGCACGAGCACGATCACTTGCTCTTTGTCAGGCGCAGTCGAATACGCACCGAAGCGGAAATGGCTGTTTTGTTCGGCGAGTGTTGCGATGTTATAGCGATAGCCGAAGATTTCCACCAAGTGCCGATAAATGCCAAAGGGCCAACTTTGCTTGAACGCATTGTCGGGCTGATGCGTGAGGCTGAGAGTCGTATTTTCTTGATTGACGGCATGCTGCTTGTCTGATTTGGCCCAAGTGCTGTGATAGACCCAACTGCCCAATAACAGCATCACCAGCCACAGTAAGCAGACCCGCACTTTTTTGGATACCTGCAAATTGCTTTGCCAAGCCCAACGCATACTGGCGCCAAACCATAGCGCGATGAAGGCGATGATGAAAAGCAGCAAGTAAATTTTAGAGCCAAGAAATTCTAAGGTCTCACCGGGACTCGTTTCCAGCATGATGCCAAGGCTGTTTTCTGAAATCCCCTGCGCAAAAAATAATTGCAAATAGATTTCGATAGGCAGGGCGATGAAAGCGGGTAATAGCAAGATCTGGAAATAGCGTGGTCGCGCCAGAGCGGCCCAGGCAATCACCCATGCCAGTACCTCTAGCACAAAAATTTGCATCAACTGGGGCTGCGGGCGGCCAAATGCTAACGGTATGAGCGGCATCGCTGAGAGCAGTAGCCAAGTGGCCAGTAAATAGCCGTTTTGCCAACGCGCAGAGCGCCACCATGGTTTGTCTGTTGGGGGAGAGATTGCTTGCTTCATCGTTAGGTGTTTCGTCCTGCTAATTCTTGAGTGAGGTGGGCGGCAGGTATGGCTCTGCATGCACTGATGTTTTGTCCGGCCCAGAGTGGTGAAAAATCCCCTGACCCAGCTTGCTCGGCATGCGCGCGTAGGGGGGCGATAGCGCCAGCAGCGAGCGGGAAGGCCGGCGCTTGCGGATGGAGCGGGCCAAGTTCGCGCATCAAACGGTTCATTATGCCACGCGCCGAGCGACCGGAAAATAAATTGGTCAGGGCTGTATGTTGCGCGGCGCTGGACGCTAAGGCTGCGCGGTGTACTGCGCTGGTCGCCGCTTCCGGGCAAAATAAATAGGCGCTACCTACCTGTACCGCGCTGGCTCCCAGCGCCAATGCAGCTTGAACCCCGTCGGCATCGGCGATGCCGCCTGCCACGATCACCGGGCAGGAGACGGCGCGTACGATTTGTGGCACGAGGGCAAAGGTGCCGAGCTGGGTTGTCAGATCGTCGCTTAAAAACATGCCTCTATGGCCGCCCGCTTCCAGTCCCTGCGCAATGATAGCATCGACCCCGCGCTGTTCCAGCCATAGCGCTTCGGCTACTGTGGTTGCATTGGAAATGATTTTGATGCCAAGCGCACGAACTTCATCTAACAAGTCTTGCGCGGGCAACCCGAAATGAAAGCTGACGATCTGTGGCTTGCATTGTTGCAGTACGGCTAGCGCTTCGCTGGAAAATGGCGTGCGGGCGGTGCTATTGCTGGTCGTGTTTGGTGCTATGCCGAATTCTTCGTAGTAGGGAGCTAATAGACTACGCCATTGCGCTAAGGCTGATTCTTGTGGTGTTGGTGGTGTGTGGCAAAAGAAATTGACGTTTAGCGTGGCGCTGGATTGTTGCCGAAAGGCTTGCATTTCATCATACATCGCCGCTGTGCTGAGCATCGCGCAGGGAATCGAGCCTAACCCGCCAGCCTGCGCGACCGCTAGCGCCAGCTTGTGATTTTGCGAACCCGCCATCGGCGCCTGAATGATGGGGAGTTGGATGCCAAATAATTCGGTTAATCGCATGACACCCTCCGTCGCATAGCAAAAGCTTATTGTAGCGAGCGTAGGGCTAATTGTGTTAAGTCCGTTAGCTTATGGCTTGGGTATTGTAAGCAGCATATTTGCGTCAACTAAGCCGCACAACCGCGCCTCAACTGCTTGTTATCCTGATGATTACGCTTTGTGCGGTGCTTGGAGCTTACGAATTATCCATTGCTTCTGCGTCGTGCGTAAATGCCAAGCAGTCCCAAGCCTGCCAGCAGCATCGCCCAAGTATCGGCTTCTGGTACCGGGCTGGTATTTTTCCATGGTTCGTAACCAATTTCGACTTGCGCCGCTATCGAATTGGCAATCACGCTCCCTTCGATGTGGCCAGTGCCTAAGATATTGGCTTTTGGTGCCAAGATCGTGCCCCAGGTGAAGGTCGAAATCTTGACTTCGGTCGCATTGTTGAAATTGAATAGCACACGGCTGCGTAGCGCTTCTAGCTGACCGTCTTGACCGCCCGAGAAGACATATTTACCGCCGGAACCGTTGACGTTAATGATGACTTGCGCATCGCTTTTCACGTTTTGCAAAAACAAATTGCCAACGGTATTGCTATTGATGGTGAAGATTTGGGTTTTGGAGGTGTTGTCGCCCGTCAAATACAAACCACCCCATTTGCTTTCGACGGTACCGTTTGCGGTTTCTGCTTTGAGGTCGCCCGAGAGTTTGGTTAGCTGGGTTTTAGCGCTCGCGAAGTCGATCGGCGTCGCTTGGCGTAAATCATGCACTGCGAGCGAGCTATTGCTGCCACCAAAAACGCCATAGCCGATTGGTTTTTCCCAACTGGTGATAGGGCCAATCGTGGCATTGGTATCAATATTGGTCTTAGGGCCGCTGAAAATTGCGCCCGTGCCGAGATGCACATTGCCCCCCACCACCAAGCTCGGGCCAGTCACACCAAACGGCGTGCGGTAGCCAAACGAAAAGCCACTGGTATCGAGATTGCCACCGACTGCAAAGCGTCCTTCCACATCCATGACCTTGCTCGCATTGCCAAAAAAGAAGGCGCTATAGCCTTCGGCGGCTCCAAAATTGAGGTTGGTGATGGTAGCGTGGGCGCTACTAGCAAATACTAGCGTTGCAGCAAGAGCGGAAAGGCGAATCAGGGACTGGCGCGGCATCTGGATTTCCTTGTTGGGTGAGGTCAGGCGGAGGTGATAAAGCACTGGGCACCTCGAAAAACCTGCTGCGCGGGCCGCTTCGCGCCTGTGATGCTCACGCTACCCTAGTAGTGCTGCACATCTCGACTTGATTTTGGCTACGCTCGCGGCAGTTTTCCGAAGTCCTCAACAGTGTTACGTACAATACCATTGAGTGACCGGTATTGTATTGGTACTTATCGAAAAAAGCAATGCCTGTTCCCAGAGTAACTATTCCAATGCCGCACTCGCCTTTATTTACCGCCTTTGCATAAGCGTAGATTGGTGCGTGTCGCTTTTAGTACGGGTAGCCAAGAATCGGCTTCGCTAGGGAGGTAGCTATCGCGAATTTCGGCCTCATTTTTGCCCGCATCTTCAGCATAGGGTTGCAGCAGTTCTAGGCAGCGCTTATCGTTTTGCAGTTTGTGGTAGGTCAGCGCTAAGTCGTTGCTA
>JACPVY010000193.1 GCA_016197345.1 Burkholderiales bacterium | reverse complement strand
TGTGGATTTTCCCCCAGAGAGGCAGGTAGAACGTGAAAGCAGATCCAAAAGCGAAAGCAGCCCCCGCCGTCGAAGCCGCTCCAGCGCACGCCAATTCGAAAAAGAAGATGATCATCATCGCCTTGGTCGTGCTTCTTGCCTGCGGTGCAACAGGTGGCGGCGTGTTTTTTATGACACGCGGCCATGCGCCCGCCAAAGGGCATGAGGAACCAGAGAAAAAAGCAGAGCCACCCGTTTTTGTGGCAATCGAACCATTCACCGTCAATTTGCAGCCTGAAAATGGCGAACAATATTTGCAAACCACGATTACGCTACAAGTTGCTGGGCAAAGTCAGGTGGACTTGATCAAACTCAATATGCCGCAAGTGCGGAGTCGGATTTTATTGCTACTCTCGAGCAAAAAGGCATCCGAGATCAATAATGCCGAAGGCAAAAAACAATTAACCACAGAAATTATCGAGCAAATTAAACAACCGTTCTCTGCCAAAGGCAAAGAGCAAGAAGTGACTGGCGTATTTTTTACCTCGTTTATTATTCAAGCGCAGTAAGCCATGGCAGATAATTTTCTTTCCCAGGAAGAAGTTGATGCCCTATTAAAGGGCGTCAACGGCGACCAGGACGATGCTCAGGTTCAAGAAGAATCGACGGGCGTTCGTACCTATAATCTCGCCACTCAGGAAAGAATTGTGCGTGGGCGTATGCCTACGCTGGAAATCATCAACGAACGTTTTGCCCGTCTGCTGCGGGTCGGCTTATTTAACTTTCTGCGTCGTAGCGCTGAGGTGTCGGTTGGTTCGGTGCGCGTCTCCAAGTACAGCGAATTCATCCGTAATCTGGTGGTGCCAACCAACCTCAATTTGGTACACATGAAACCGCTGCGTGGCACGGCGCTAATGGTTTTTGATCCCGGCCTCGTGTTTTTGTTGGTCGATAACCTATTTGGCGGCGATGGCCGCTTCCATACTCGCGTCGAAGGGCGCGATTTCACGCAAACCGAGCAGCGCATTATTTTGCGTATTCTCGATATCGTCTTTGAGGCTTATACGAAATCGTGGGAACCGGTCTTTCCCGTCGAATTTGAATACATACGCTCCGAGATGAACACCCAGTTCGCCAATATCGCCACGCCAAACGAAGTGGTGGTGGCCTCAACTTTTACGGTGGAACTAGGCTCGGTTTCGGGCCAAATTCACTTTTGCATGCCGTATTCGATGATCGAGCCGATTCGCGATGCCTTGACTTCCAGCTTGCAAGGTGAGGCGCTCGAGGTCGATAAGCGCTGGATACGCTTGATGACGCAACAAATTCAAGTCGCCGAAGTGGAGTTGGTCGCCTGTTTAGGCACAGCAAAATCTTCGTTTAGCGATATATTGAATATGAAGGCCGGCGACATCATTCCGCTCGCCATTCCTGAATTTATTCAAGGGACGGTTGATGGGGTGCCCGTGATGGAATGCACCTACGGTATTCACAATGGCCAATACGCGTTGAAAGTCGAGAAATTGATCGTCAATTCTGACAGCAAACACGATACCAAACCAGAACATAAAGCATCACAAGTAGCGGTTGAAGAATCGCATAGAGAGGATCAGGAGGAATAGCCATGGATGACAATTTCGATACCTCTGCGGAAGATGATTGGGGTGCCGCCATTGCCGAGCAGGCTAAGGCGGAAGCAGAAGCTGCTGCATTAGCGGCGCAAAATGCCGCTAGCGCGGCCGTCTTCAAAGACTTTTCGAATCAAGGTACCAAGACCGAAACCCATAACGATATCGAATTCATTCTCGATATTCCGGTGCAATTAACGGTCGAATTGGGACGCACCAAAATTGCGATTAAAAACTTGCTGCAATTGGCACAAGGCTCGGTGGTGGAACTTGATGGTTTAGCGGGCGAACCGATGGACGTGTTGGTCAATGGCTGTTTAATCGCACAAGGTGAGGTGGTGGTCGTCAATGATCGCTTCGGGATTCGCTTGACCGATATCATTACACCATCCGAACGCATCAGAAAACTGAATAAATAAGCTAAACACATGAGAGTCCATCGATCTATTTCTGCATTAATTGCGGCGCTGGTGTTATCCAATAGCGCGCTGGCGATGGGTTCACCCGATAGCATGCCATCACCGCCGCCAAGCGATAGCGCGTTGGCGAGCAGCTCGCCCGCAAGTGCTAAAGCCAGCGCTAGCGTCACCAATGCCGCCAGTGCCGCCGCCAGCGCTCCCAACATCAATACCGCCCTACCGAATAATCTCGGCACCGCCCCCAATAGCACGGGTGGCGGTGTTTTGCAGGTCTTTTTGTCGCTGTCACTGGTCTTAGGGCTGTTGATCGCCCTCGCGTGGTTGATGAAACGCTTTGGCCCACAACAAATTAAGGGCGGAGCCAATGTGCGTATCGTCGGCGGCGTCAGTCTCGGTGGTCGCGAACGGGTGCTGGTGCTAGAAATCGGTCAACAATGGGTGGTCGTCGGTGCAGCGCCAGGCCGCGTCAATGCGCTAGCGACCTTAGCGCGCCCAGAACAAACGGAAAACAGCACGCCAGAAACCGAAAAAGCACAAGCCAATAACTTTGCCAGCAGACTGCAACACTTGATGGGAAAACGCGATGATGCCTAACAAGAG
>JACPVY010000192.1 GCA_016197345.1 Burkholderiales bacterium | reverse complement strand
GCGCGGTCACGATATGTCACCCATTTTGATAGCTGTTCTTCCTGCTCGAGCCATAAGCTAAAGCGCTCCAGCAAGCGGGTTATCGAAATGTAGCCTGTTTGGGCCACGCCAAATAAATTTTCGCTATTGCTGCATAAATCAAAAAACAGCTTGTCAACGCCTTCGATTAATTGCGCAATGCTGGCCTGCACCGCATTGGCGGCGTGCAAAGGCTGCGCTTTATCAGGATGCCGAGCCGCCACTTCCCGGATATCCAGATTGGTCGTCATCCATTCGGCGGCACTACTTAACGCTTGCCAGTCAGAATCCGGCCCTTGCCATTGATCGTCAAATGCATCGCGTCCCTGATCATAGTTCGCCAAGATTTGCCTCAATGCTTGCTGGCCTGTGGTTAGGTCAGACAAGATCGCTAAAACCTGTTCGGCAACAGGCGGCATAGTGGGTATCAGGCTTGCGCCTTGTTGGTATAAGCGCACAAGCTTATCCACTTCGGCAGTCAGGACATGCAAGGAAAGCTGTTCAGGATGTGGACAATCGGCAAAGAAAGTCTCGCGGGCGCAACCCAGTTCATGCCAAAGCTCGCTTAGCAACGGTAGCAATTCGTCCAACATGGCACTTACCTGTTTTACCCGCTCACCGATTGCAGGGCGATCTGGCAAACGGCTGGCGATCAAGCGCGGTTCTGCACCCAGACCGCGCAGGCTGCGCATCCACTCGACGATAGCGAACAATGGAGCCGCTTTTGAGTGTTCGGCACGCCAGTCTTCGCCAAAGGCGATGCGGCCAAAAGCATCGTTTTGCAAGATCACAGCGCGTGCTTTTTGTGCGCAGATCAAGCGGTCTAATATGGTGATTTGCTCTGTCAGAGCCAGTTCGGGATTTTTCAGCAAAGACCTAACCAGCTTGTTAGCGTTGCGCCAGTCTGCACGGAAAAATCTGAGCCAGCTTGCGCCATGCATGGCTAACTCTTGCCTTGCTGGCGCAAGGTCGATATCCCAAGCAGCTTCGGTCACTTGATCTAGCAAGCCGCGCTTTTCTTGCTCAAATGTCTTTACCGCCTCGGCCAAATCAGCCGCCTGTTCAACACCGTTATCCCATATTGTCGCGGCAAAAACATCTGCGCTGACATTCGGCGCGCAGGCTACACGCTCCCCGGTGGTAATCGCCCGTTTAATGGCAGCGATGTTATCAAGCGGACGTGCGTTGCCTAAGTCTTGTGCCAATTGATGTGCTAGCCGCAAAAGCTTAGGTAACTGCGCATGCAGCTTTTGCGTGGTTTGAAAGTGCGTGCTAGCAAAGCTTGCGGGCAAAACTGTAAAGAGGCCAAGCAACTCCGTAATATCGCTCGTCCATGCGGCAGCACTGACCGTCTCACTCAAGGTAGTGACATAGTGCTGATAGGTTTTGCCGTGCTTGAGCAGGTTTGTGATGCTGGAGTGATCATTGTTCCAAATCTGCGCAGTCATCGCTTTGGCGGAAAGTGATGGTGCTGGGGCAACCCTTTCCGCTATAGTGACAACGGTGGCAAAGTCACTCAATCGGCTTGGCACTGGCACACCTAACGCTTGCGCCAATGCCGTTTGGTCGCCTTCAATTTGCACAGCATGGGCTTGTAACTGCCCGATTTGCACCATTAAGCGTGTCACTTCGGTCGAAATAATGCTGGTAATGCCAATGCCACGCCACGGATGGTTTGCAGGTAGTCCAGTCTCGGTAATGCGTTGCGCCAGTTCACCAACCAACTGAAGACGTAATTTTGTTTCGTCGGCAGACCATAGCTCAGGTCGCGTAAAGGTGATGGCGTTTGGCATCACCCCGTCCTGACGCAAACGGGTGAGCTGGCCAATGACTTGATAAGGAGTCAGATTCGCATGGGGATGGTACTCGTGCATCCGAGTAGCATGCGCATTGAGCAAATCGCGGGCGGTTTGAATGCGTTGATTCAACGAGGTCGGAAATTGACCTTTGGGAGAACCTAGCTCAGAAGTGCGACGCAACTCATCTAGCACCATGCGCTTATTGGCTTTATTGCTGTGCAATTCAAGGCAAGCGTCACCAACACCTACTTGATCAAGCCTGCGTTTGACGACTTCCAGCGCTGCCATTTTTTCGGCGACAAACAATACCGTTTTACCATCCGCAATCGCAGCGGCAATGATGTTGGCGATGGTCTGTGATTTACCTGTCCCCGGCGGCCCTTGCACAATCAGGTTGCGCCCCTGCCGAACGTCATGTACTGCGAGCGATTGCGAACTATCACAATCGACAATATGGCGCATATCCGCTGGCGCAATATGAGGGTCGATATTGGCATCATCAGCAATCAAGGCTCCATCATCTGCAAAGCCATCAGCGAGCAAACCGCGAATCAGTGGCTGGGTTGTCAATTTTTGGTCTAGGGGCCACACCGCAGCATCAAGATCAACAAACATCAAAAACTTGGCAAATGAGAAAAAGCCAAGCACGATGTCATCGCTGTTCACTTCCCAATTGGCTTTTGATTGAACCACCTGCGCCACAGCACTGAAATAGGCGCGAATGTTGAAGTCCTCGTCCATCGCCACTTCGGGCATTTTCAAGGAATGGACACGTTCAAGAAAAACTTCCAGCGATAAATTGGTAGCGGGGTCTTCCTGACGCCACTTGAGTTTGAATTGTTCCGCAGCGTTGCCGCGCTCCAGTCTTACCGGAATCAATATCAACGGTGCAAAGCGGATATTTTTCGTGGTTGGATCAATCCATTTCAAGGTTCCCAAACCCATGTACAGGATGTTGACACCTTGTTCTTCTTCCAGCGTTTGCGCATCGAGGCAAAGATCAAGCAGGCGCTTTTGCAATCCTTTAGTCGTCAGCCGGGTTTGCAGTTTGTTATCTATATGACGCTTGGCTCGTCCCTGTTCGTCTATGCTTTCGTCGGGATTGGCAAGCTCAACAATTTCTTCTTCGTCTTCTTCCTGTTTTGCCTGCGCAGAAGCTCGTCCCGGTAAAAACGTAAAGGTTTTGCTCTCAGTGACCAGCATTCTGAAAATTTCTTCAGATTTTTCATCAATGATGGTGATGGTGCGCGAGGTTTTGGAATTTCTAGGGATATTGAGCAACTTGTTGCGCGCAGACAAATCCAGCAACTCCATCCGGGCGCGTTCAAGCTTTTCATTAATCGGCAGGTCGTTTTTTAAGAAGGTGGATTCAGTCGGCTGGTCAGCAAGATTAGGTTGAGTCACGTTTTACCCTTCGATTGATTCCGAAAACTACGCGCAAAAAAGCGTTGATTATTATCAATTAATTATAAAGTATAACATTCTTGTGGTTAGCGGATTTGATTTCTTGCCTGATGATTCCCGCTGCTATTTGTCTGTTGCCTGTCCCACGTCGCTTGCCAGTCGTGCGCTAGAGTTTGCCAAGCACCATTCATTAACCACACGCTTCAATTCGGATTTGGGTGAAATCGTGCTTTTGTACAGCGGGCTACATGGGGTTTCAGATAAGTGAAGCGAGAGTGCTAGCGGATCATCCGCCTCACCGCATTCACGATAGCGCTCGGCTAAAAACACAAACTGATTCATCACCCCGACCACACTACGATTCACGGTCTTGGCATACAGAACTTGGCGCATTTGCAATAGCTCATACGCGATAAAGGAGGCGCTAGCGCTAATACCGTGAGCCGTCAAGATGCGCGACAAATACTGAGGGAAACGCAAACCTAAATCCGTCGCTGGGGCTAAGGGCATCAATATCGGTAAAAGGGTTCATTCACAAGCAAGGCAAGTTGCGGTTTCCAAAACAAGGCGGTGGCGTACCAAGTTCCCAGTAGCGAGGACGAATCTTCGGATGGCGTGACCACAGGCTGTTTGACTCGATCCAGCAATTTTTTTGTGCAATGAATGACGTAACTCATACGTTTTGGCATCCTGACAGCAGCGCCTGAATCGCGGCACACAGGTTCATTTCGGTGGGAGCGTGAATCACGGTTAACGGTAATCCGAGTTCAGCGCATACGATACGGGCATGACGGATTTCAGCATCCGCCAACTCAGCAATTTCAACTACTTTTACATCTACACTGTCCCGCAATCGGAGCCTGTTGGCGATGACGCCAGTATTTTCAGAAAGAAGTATCACGCCACATAACTGGAGTTGTGCGAAAACTTTCTGTTCAAGCGGAACCAAGATACCTTGAGCATTTCGCAGAACAAAATGGCCGTCAAGCAAAATTGCGTTATGCGTTGACTGCCTTAGTGCGACAGCACGTATTAATGCCTGTTGATTATCATCAAGATCAACAGCTTTTTTATCTTGCCCCCAAGTTGCACGCCCTTTTTCTTCGCGGATCAACTGGCTGGCGGTAAAGTGACTCATGCCTAGGGTTTGGGCGGCTGGAGTACCGAGAAATCCTTTCCCTACACCATGCACCCCAGCCAAGAAGATAACGCTCATTTTTTTTCTTCCGATTGCAAAAGCCGCTCCAATTTCTTCAGTTCTTTTTGCGTCAGGTATCGAAATGACTGTGGCGCTGAAAATGGCTTAAAAATTTTTGTTGGCAGCACTGGTTTGCCAAACGTCCGCACGTTTTCCAACATGAGCGCAAAACCTGTTTTTTTGCCTGCAAAATAAGCAAACAGTTCTCTGCGGGTCAGGCCACCGCCATTATTTTTTGCGATAGACCATAATCGTGTGCGACTCGCTTCGACAGTTTCCCTTACGTCGGCTACAGCAACAATCATTTGCACAGGTGACGATGAATAAATAGCGATTGTCCCTACCTGTTTCGATGGAATCGCCCGGCGCAATTCGACGGTTTTGGTGCCTTCAATGATGAGGTTGGCATATTTGGGCTTGATAGAAAGCAAAATCGCACTAATTTCTGGCTGCTGCGATTGCTCTTGAAAATGATTCATTGGTAATTTTGCAAATGGATTGAATGGGGCCAGTGACAACTCCGTCACGCAGGAGTTGATTATACGCAACAGGCTTTGAGAGATGTTCTACCAAGCGAAAGAGGATTACTTTGGTCGGACGCTTTGCCATTTTAGCAATTTCCGTAATGGAGTATACAGTCCGACGGCTGACAAGGCTTGCGATCTGTGCAGCATCATCCAGCATCTCGAATCTATCTACCACGCCAATAGAAGTGATTGCCATTTCATCATCTGTTCTGTAAAACAGCACCACATCGCCGACATGGATAGACTTGGTTTGTGCATGGCATAGATAGGCCAGTTTGATAGCGTTGCCGACATTATTGGGCAAGTTAAAAAGGCAACTTTGTATAGGTTGATAATCTGGAAACAAAATTTCATGAAAGTGCGGTTGGATAGGGATGAGAAATTTTTGTACCTGCGCATCTTGCCGAAAATGTGGGAAAAACCGTTTCACGTATTCCAACGGTGGCAGTGTGGATGCATCCGGCGCAGCAATCGGATGCGCTTTGACAAGTACCACATCACAGCCATAGTTGCCACGTTCCGCGAATCCAAAATCTTGCAATAGACGTATCAGATAGTCGTGCCGCTCCGCATTTGTATGAAGAAACACATGTTCGCAAGCATTTTTTGTCGCGTACTGAAAAGAAGCTTTCAAGAACAGTTCGCCAATTTTTCGGCCACGAACTGTATCTCCAACCTTAAAGGTGCAAAGTTTCAGAGCCTTGCCGGAAAGCCGCTCACCTGCATCATTAATGGCTTCATCTGCTTGCGTAGCGTAAATGCAGATTGCGGCTACTGCACCCGTTTCATCACGATAGACCCACGCCATGCGATTTTCGCGGGCTTTTTGTCGGAACCAATCGTCAAAACCAGCATAACCTTCCCGGAGGCTGTCAAAAAAAATCGAGGATAGCTCTGGTGTCAGGCTGTGTAGTGGTAAATCTTGAATGTTGGGGAGGACGACTTTGTGCGGTTCATGCAAGCGCCGCAACCAATCTTCTGCCATCTGGATCGTATAAATCCGGCCAGACAAACCCCTGACCTTCGCTTTCGCGTGTATCCCTTGATCCTCGGTAACGAGCGCATGAACCGCATCACACGCAAGAGCATACAAAATCTCGTTGTCACATGCATCATTTGCCCCTGTGGTTTCTGTATTCCAAGGGCAAGCCGCCGGAGTTTCTAGCGCTGGGTACTGGCGGATACGTTGAAGATTACGGGCTTTCCGTTGAACGTCTTTGTCGCGTTCAAAATCGGTAATGCTTGCTGGATGATGGAGGAGTTGATGTCCCCCAATACTGGCTAGCATGACGAAATTTGCAAGATTGTTCGCCAACACCTGATACGAATCCTGAAGTGGGATCAGGATGTTCGTATCTAATAGAAAGCGAAGGCGTTGACTCATAGTTTGGTTGCTAATGCGCGGGAAAAAAACACTATTGGCAGATGCTCGAAACTGCGATTAGATTTGTCAGTAATTCCGTGTGCTGACTCATTCTCGAATCGGTACGCATGATATTTCCTTTTATTTTTTCGGAGCAGTTACTTAGCTATTCGTACAGAATCTGACCTCTCTCCTCTCTCTCCTCGCAGCATTGAGCAAAGAAGTCGGATCTGTGGCATCTCAGTTGCATACGGGTTTCATACTACCGTTGTTATTCATTGGTAAGCAAAATTTAGCAAAAATTTTAAGTAGGAACGTTGCCCTTAGCAACGAATTCGCCAAAAACACCCATGCTTATCCAAGAGAGGACAAGATAATTTTGTGAAATTGTCATCTTGCAATTCAAAAAAATGCCCATAATGGAATTTCCTGTGGTTGTTTTGTATTTGTATTTGTATTACCACAGCTATGTGGGCAAACTACAAATACAGCTTGCCCAATCATCAAGCCCAGTTCTAAAAAATCGTGATTGCAATCGGTACAACAGTCTCATATAATCACACATGTTTGATTGCTGGTTTCCTTATGGAAATGCATTCGAAGTTACATTTCAGAAATATTGCGCTCTAGCAGCCTACGGCGTGCCTAGCACTCCCCCTATTTTCCTCTCACAGAAAATCGTCATGCCTTGATGCTTCGCATCGCGGTAGTGCTTTGTGCAACCCCATGCTTTGACTGACTGCTTACAACATGTTTTCCTTACTCAATAATGCAACCCGCTTGATGAAGTTGACTTTCCCGCGCAATAACGGGCCACAGGCAAGCTTTCTCATTAACGAATTCATCGCTGATGAACAACTCTCCAGCGATTTCACCTTTACTCTACAAGTGCTGTCTGATGACGCCGAGATTGCTCTGAAAGACGTGCAAGGCAAAATGGTTTGTGTGGAATTGATGCGCGACGATCATAGCACGCGCTATTTCAATGGCTATTGCTTTGAATTCAGCCTGCAAAAGATAGACAACGGCACCGCCGTGTATCAAATGATCCTCAAGCCTTGGCTGGCGCTACTACGTTTGCGTACCGATTTTTTTATATTCCACAATCAATCCCTCGCTGAAATCACCAAGGAAATTTTTCTCGACTACGGCACTGCCAGCTTTGATATCAAAATCCGCGATGGCGACCACAAGCGAACGTTCACTGTGCAGTACGAAGAAACAGATTACAACTTTTTGCACCGTCATTGGGAAGAACACGGTCTGCATTACTGGTATGAACATACTGCCAGCGGCCACCGCTTGATGCTATCGGATTATTCGATGGCAGCAGAACCTATCGACGGCAACCCAGCGATTCCTCTGCATCACGATGGCGGTAGCAATGAGTTTGACAAAATCTCAAATTGGCAACCGCAGCGCTCGATAGTGTCGGGCAAGGTGAGTTATTCCAGCTTCGATTTTAAAGCGCCTACGCCTGTTATGGTGACAGACACCAGCCAGCATAAGCAAGGCGATGTTCACAAGATTGAGGTGTATCGTTATCACGGCCTATATGGCTACAAAGATAGCGCGATGGGCGCATTGCTCGCTAAACGGCGAATGGAACAGATTGACGCTAGCGGCAAAACCTTCACGGCCACCAGCGATAGCCGCTATATCAAGCCGGGGCGCTGGTTTCGCCTGACCAAAGATTCACTTAGCCAAAGCTTTCAAGGCTC
This sequence comes from Burkholderiales bacterium, assembly GCA_016197345.1. Taxonomy (GTDB): domain Bacteria; phylum Pseudomonadota; class Gammaproteobacteria; order Burkholderiales; family Burkholderiaceae_D; genus JACPVY01. Next base: position 4,857 of record JACPVY010000192.1, on the reverse strand, counting down.
GACCACCGAATACGAATTCCTGATTCTGCGTGCCAGCCACACCGCTCGCAATAATCTGCTTAACTCGCAAGGCGGCGAAGCCTATTACAGCAATAACTTCACCTGCTTACGGCGCAATGTGCGCTGGCGTCCTCCTTTTGGGTTTAACAGCCAAGTCATCAAAGTACAAGGTGTCGATACCGCTACTGTGGTTGGCCCGGCAGGGGAAGAAATCTACACCGACAAATTTGGTCGTATCAAAGTCCAATTCCATTGGGACAGAATGGGCAAGTTAGACGAAAAAAGCTCGTGCTGGGTGCGAGTGATGACGCCGTGGGCCGATAAAAATTTCGGCATGATTTCCTTGCCACGTATCGGTACAGAAGTGGTGATTCAATACCTGCAAGGCAATCCAGATCGTCCCCTAGTGGTTGGGCAGCTTTACAACCAGCGCCATATGCCGCCGTGGGATTTACCAGCCAATCAAACCCAAAGCGGTATTCTGTCGCGCTCTAGTAAAGGCGGCACACCTGCAAACGCCAATGCTTTCCGCTTTGAAGACAAAAAAGGGCAGGAAGAGGTTTGGCTCCACGCGGAAAAAGATCAGCGCATTGAGGTGGAGAATGACGAGAGCCACTGGGTAGGACACGACCGCAGCAAGACTATCGACCACGATGAAACCGTGCATGTGAAGCATGACCGGACGGAAACGGTGGATCACGATGAGAAAATCACCGTGCATAATGATCGCACCGAGCGGGTTGATCATAACGAGAAAATTAGCATAGGTGATAACCGCACCGAGGATGTCGGCAAGAATGAGGACATTCACATCGGTCATTCGCGTAGCGTGCATATCGGCGATCATAAATCGGAAACGGTGGGCAAAACCAAGAGCGAAACAGTCGCACTAGCGAAATTTCTCTCGATTGGTGGCTTATATCAAACCACGGTAGGTGGCGCGATGAATACCACCGTGGCAATGGCGCAGGCGGAAGAAGTCGGCATGACCAAAACCGCGATGGTGGGGCAAACCATGAGCGTGGTTGCAGGCAAACAATTCAAAATCACGGTGGGCAAAAGCAGCTTTACGATGCATGCCGATGGCCGCATCGAAATTGCCGGGACAGAGGTGTTTATCACGGGCAGCAAGAAGGTAGAAGTGCACGGTAAAGATATCGACAATAACCCTGCCTAAGCCTGATTGGGCTTACCTTAGCCTACCTGCGCCTAGCTAACCCCGCTTTTGCCGGAACCCACTATGATAAAGCAATCCACAGCAATTGATGTCAACTCGCTTGCACAAAGCTTGCCAACGCCGGAATTTGAAAACACCACAGGATTGGATGCGCTCTTTTTCAACACCTTAGACCAGCATCAAAGCGCCTTCCATGTGGTGGTGGCAAAAACAGCCTACACCCTAGGCGCGGTGGATGCGCATGGCTTTGCAACACTGCATCCTTGCGCAGAAAAAGTGATGCTAGCGACTGAAGATCAGCATTATGAGAATGATTTTTTGCACAGCACGATGATTGAGAGCGACCTCGCGCCCTATAAACCGCGATGTGATGTGTTGGTGTTGGGTAGCGGCTTCGCCCCTCGCGCTCAGGCTGTCCCACAATTTTCCGTGCAATTGCAAGTCGGTAGCGTGGCTATCGATGCCGCAAGTTGACCCAACTAGCGGCGCAATTGCGCATCAAATCTGTGAGGGCAATCCGCTTGGGCTAGGTTTTTGCCGTGATTGGTATGTCCGTGCAAAAAACCTCACCGCCATCGCCGCACCACAGATCACCTATGCACATCAAGCCTTTGACGAAGCGGCACTAGCGCACACCTTGCAAACAGGCAAAATGCCAGCACCCGCTAGCTTAGGTTGCCTTGGCCGTGGCTGGCAACCGCGCTTAGCCAAAGTCGGCAAGGTAGACGCAATGGCGCAACAAGGTTATAGCGCAGAGAGTGTGCCTAGCCTGCCGTCCAATTTTGACTATGGCTATTGGAATTGCGCGCCGCTAGACCAGCAATGCCGCTATTTGCAGGGCGGTGAGCATGTGCGTCTTGTCAATCTCTGCCCGGCAAATCACGCTGCCGCCAAAATTGGCGCGAATGGTAATTACGTGCTGGATTTCATCGTGCCGCAACATGCGTGCGTGCTGATGAATTTGGTTGAAGGTGACATGCTCGCCCCTGAAAAAATGGAAATCGACACGCTCTTGATCAACATGTTAGACAACCGTATCGACATCACATGGCGTATCGCCTTGCCCGTCGATCTGCATATCAAGACCATGCGTTTGCTACATTTGACCAAACCAGAGCAAATTGCACGCTTTAACGACATGCTGGCCGCACGCGCTGCCTTGGCACCGCACTAAAGTGACAGACTAAGGCACCCATCATGGCAAAAGAAACCGTCACCCAATCTGATCGCTTTTACTGCGTCAGCCTTGTCCCAGATTTTTGCAAAACCCCAGTTGGCGCAGCGACGCCACCATTGCCGTACACGATTAAAGGCGAATTCAAACAGACCAAAGACCCTTCGCCCAATGTGAAATCACATAGTGAAGTGGTTTTTCTGCATAACAAGAGCTACATCCCCACTGTGACAGGGGACGAACCCGGCACGGCCAAAGGCATCAAGAGCAACACCGTAGGTAAACGTGTGGAAAGCATGAGCTTTAGCACCAGCTATGGCAGTAATGGTGCGCAAACTGTGCAAGTGGGGCGTATTGTTTGGATGAATGACCGCAACACCATCGGCCAAATCTATGAGCGCGGTGGCGTAGGGGCAAAGCCCACGCAAAAAGATTTATCGAGTCACTTTCAAGACGTTTTTAGCAATGCGCAAAAGGATGTCAGTGCGGGTTTAGATGCACTCTCACAAGAAATCAACGTCAAGGCAAAGGCAGTGGAACAAGCCTTGACCAGCGGCGGGCAGGAAATCAAGCAACGCTTGCTGCAAGGGGCGCATGAAGTGCGCATGGGCCTGATGCCCTTGGCGCAGACTTGGAAAAATGAGATTTCCGAAAGCGCGCACAAATTCGGCCAAGATGCGATGGAAACAGGCGGCAAAGTCGCTGCAGTGGGTACCGCCACGACGGTTGCCGGGGCTGTGATGACGGCCACCGTCGTCGGGGCCGAAGTGGGCGTTCCCACTATGGTGGTTGGTGAGGCTACCACCTCCATCGGTACTGGCGTTGCTTCCGTTGGTGCAGCAGCAGATAGCGGCGCTACAGTGCTCGATGCTGGGGCAGATTGGGTGATCACAGGCAAACCGCCCAATGTGATCGCCACCGCGCAAACCCTTGCGGTGAATTTCATCGAAAACGCTGTACTCAAGCGCTTAGGCGGGCTTGCAAGCAAACTCATACCGAAAAAATCGCTTCCCACACCAAGCGCGACACCTTCGCCACACGCACCATCCGTGCCGCCCAAAGCCACCCCACCCACGCCGCCAGATCGTAACGGCTTCAATGGCAGCAAATCGAAACCGCCGAATAGGCCACCTGCCGATAAACCGCCTATCATATGCGAACTATGCAACGGCATCGGAGGAAAACCTTTAACGAGCAAAAAGCCCATTCACTTTGGCACAGGCGAAGAGATCTTCTTTCAGGAAGACTTTAGCCTCATGGGCAGTTTGCCGCTTTCATGGACAAGGGTATATCGCTCAGGTTCTGAAACCCTCGATTGGGGCGTATTTGGTGCGCGCTGGGGCAGCGAATTCACCGCTTCAATTTCGACCTGCAAACAAGGCATCGTCTATATTGATGCCACTGGCCGTAGTGTGCGCTTGCCCTATGTTGCTGTGGGAAGCAGTTTTGATCACAAAGCCGAAAAATTTATTCTTGAACGCACGAGCCAGCAAGAATGCCGCTTGATTTGGCGCGATGGTCAGCAACAGCACTTCACGCTAGGAGAAGATGCATGGCTACCGCATGGCTACGATGGCGTGAATGCGATGCTCGCACCGCAAGCGCCGCTGGGAGTCAAACGCTACTACCTGTCCCGTAATCAAGGGTTAGATGGGCGCGGCTATAGCGTTGAAAGTTGGATGCAAGCTCAAGCGGGTGAAGTGCTATTACGCATTAAGAATGACGATGGCCGCGTGCTAGAAGCTATCCGCGCGATAGATAGTTGCGCCAACCAATGGCCGACCATCGGCTATGTCGATGAGGTGCTGCATGACGGTAGCCGAGTGTGCCATGTGCACTATCAATATGCGATTGAAAACGAAGCAGCAGTCTTCCCACCGCCAGAGCGTTTTGATGCCGCACAAGAAGCGTTTATCATGCTACCGCCGCGCGTGAATTTGGTTGCACAAAGCAATCGTTTGGGACATATCCGCAATTATCGTTATCGCTTTCATTTGTTGCATGGCTTTAGCAATTACAACGGGTTTTCCACCGATATAGCGTGGATGTCGCTTGCTGCATTGGTTGACTTTTGGCGCGGTGCACCGTATTCGCTGGAAGAATTGCTAGAACAAAACCCGTTGCACCTCGATAACAGCTATCAAGCACGCGCCATTGCCAGCCAAGCGCAAGATGGCAGTTCACGTTATTTGATTGAATACAGCGAACCCGGTATTACCCGCGTCACCGAACCAAGCGAAGCAATCACGGAATACCACTTCAATGAAAGCTGGTTAGTGACCGAGATTTTGCAATTTCTCCCTAGCCAACAACATCCTGTCTCGCTCGGGCAGCGTAAATGGGACAAACATAATCAAATGATCGAAGATAAAAATGGCGATGGTTTGAGCGATTTTTATACCTACGATGAAGCAGGCAACGTCATTAGCCGTCAAGACCCGAACGGCAACATCACTTCCATGTGCTACAACAGCGCTAACTTGCCGATTCAGATCACCAATGTGCT
>JACPVY010000191.1 GCA_016197345.1 Burkholderiales bacterium | reverse complement strand
GTCGAAACCGCAAAATATTGCTCGACAGGCGCTAAATTCATCTCGTCCAAACAAAGCCAATAGCTAGGAATGTCCGCTAGGGGTTTGAGTTGGTAGCTATCTTTCTCGCTACTAGCGACTGCTGCCAACCAAGCTTTGACAATGAATTTTAAGAAATCAGTAGCAACATATTCCTCGCCATTGATGCGCGAAACATAGCCCATCAAATCCGAAGGCTCATGCCAATCGGGACGGACTGGAATCAAGAGGAAATTGTTGAGGTCAGGGTCTACCACTCGCGCCTGCTCACGCACAAAACGCGATTTGCCTGTGCCGGAAATACCAGCGAGGAGGAGGAAGGGTTTGGGCAAATTGATTTTATGCATGGTGTTGGCGGATATTTGTGGCACGGATTTGGGAGGAATTTGCGCCGCGATTTTTTGCACTTCCTCGGATATTTCCAAGGTTGCAAATTCCTTCACCCATAGCGGCTCGATTTGCGCATAAATATCTAAAATTTCGTGTAAATCGGCCTGCAATTCGTCTTCAGATGGCAAATTTGACGCTGGATAAAATTTCCAGCCAATTTTGGCGTATTCATAGGAGCGAGCGCGACTAGCCTGCGATTTCAAATCCATGGCGCCGTCATCCCACGAGTGCAGTTTTTCAATTTCGTGGTAAAGGTAGTTGGTGATGGTTGTTGCTCGCCGCCTCGCCGCTGGTTTTCCCAATTTCTCCTGCGGCACTTCAGTACCGAGCATTAAATTCAGATAAACCCCAGAACCATCCGCACAAAATAAGTAGGCGGGATAAATGCCATCACTAGTTGTGTTGGTAATTTTCTCGTTCAGAATTGATAGCCAGGGCACATCGGCCCAAGCACCTTTGCCGGCACTAGCCGCAATTTTATAGTTTTCAATTTGTTGTGGAGAACTTGCGGTAATAGCATTTTTGAAATCTGTCGTGATGTAATTGGCAAGGGAATTTTTTGCGAATGGCTTGTTTTTTTCAACTTGCCACACCGAAAAAATATGCTGCAACGCGCTTTGAATAGTCATCTCTTCTTTTCACCATGATTTCATCGACCGAGTAGTCCATTGTAACTCGCCCCTATGAGGAAAAGTCGATGCGACTAGAATGCTCAACCAATCGTACTTTGCCAAAAAGCAAACCGATCCAGCAATAGATACTGCAAGAGAATAAATTTCAAGTCCCACCATTCACAATAGTTTAATTCAAAACAGAATTTGCTTTCCGTACTGTTTCATCAACAAATAGCACTACCGTTCGCAAATATTTCTTGGTACCAAACTATCCCAATCATTCCTAAAAAACAGAGAGCATTTGCTCTATAACCTCCGTTTTTTCTGCATTGCAGCAAAATTTATGTCATTTTAGTCTATTTTTTTGAAAATTATTTCCATTAATAACCAATTAATATGCCTAAGTAGCAAACTTAGCGCTCTCGTCAAGGTTACAACGCAAAGTTTACGGGAATTGGCCGAAATTTCGAAGAATGTTTTATTTTTAACAAATGATCTTATGTTTGTTTTTTTTCATGTTTCTTTTGACGCAAGTCAAAATTACAACTAATATGCCGCCCATCCGAAGCATTTAGACAACTATATTGATTTCATATTTGATTTATTGCATTAAAGCAAGCTCGGATCGCTTAGCTGTTGTACACAACACCCCACATCCCACGGAGACTCCATGAAATTGCGTTTGACTTTGATAGCTGCCTCGTTAGCCTTATTTTCCACTCAAGGCTTTGCCGAATCCTTGGCGGCTGGCGCCCAAACGATGGCTGGCCCTGTCGCTAGTGCATCCCCTCAACAACAAAACAACCTGATCAACCAGCTCGCCACCTCCCACGGCTTGAGCGGTGAGCATGGTTTTGCAGTACGCGCCGAACATTCTGGCGTGGTTGGCACCAAAATTACCCGCCTTGATCACACCTACAAAGGCGTGCGCGTTTGGCATTCGGAATCGGTGGTCGTGCAAGACGCTGCTGGCAAAGTGATCAGCGAGTCGGTTTCTGAACGTCGCCAAGGTTTGGGCCAAGCAGGTCAAGGCTTGCGCGCTGCGGCAAAAGAATTGAGCGTTACGCCAAAACGCGTTGCCAGTGCTGTTAACAAAGCAGAACGCGATTTGAACGCGACGGATGTAGAAGAAGTCTTGTCTGGCTACGAATTAGCGTATGTCGTCAAAACCCGCATGATGAGCGCTGGTCGCCGCGTCTTGATGGATAGCATCATTAGCGCTAACGACGGTCATTTGATCAAAGAAATTTCGGCGATGCATACCGTGGTTGGCACGGGTAAGAGCCAATATAACGGTTCTGTCCCTATCAATACCACCCAAAACGGTTCGACCTTTAGCATGATTGATGCATCCCGTGGCACGGGTGGCAAATTCGGCGCAATGGCAATCACCAATGCAAACCACACTTCGACCGCAGGTTCGGTCTACACCAACAGCAGCAATGTCTGGGGCGATGGCCAACAATACAACGGTGGCAGCACCACCAATGCCAACGGCCAAACCGCAGCAGTGAATGCAATGTGGGGCGCGATGAACACCTATGACACGCTGAAAAACGTGCTCGGCTGGCAATCGCTAGATGGCAAAAACACCGCGTTTTACATCGCTGCTCACGTTGATAACAACTATGAAAACGCGTACTACGATGATTCTTGCAAATGCATGTTCATCGGCGACGGCGCATCGTATTTCTATAGCTTGGGTTCGATCGACGTGATCGGCCACGAAATGGGCCACGGCGTGACCGCTGCGACCTCGAATTTGACCTACTCCGGCGAATCCGGTGGTTTGAACGAATCGAACTCTGACATCACCGGTGAAATGGTGGAAGCCTATGCCCGTAACGGCGGCACGGGCAATGTAATCCCGAACGGCAATGACTGGTTCATGGGTAAAGAAATTTCCCGCAACGGCACACCTTTGCGCTACATGCAAAAACCATCGAAAGATGGCAGCAGCCCAGACGCTTGGAGCAGCTCGATCAAAAACCTCGACGTCCACTATAGCAGCGGCCCGAACAACCGTATGTTCTACTTCTTGGCGCAAGGTTCGAACGCAACTTCCGGCAATGATGCTTACAGCGCATATCTGACCAAATCGCCGAAAGCAATGACCGGTATCGGTAACGACAAAGCCTTCCGTATCTGGTTCAAAGCCAATACCACCAAGTTCACTTCGTCGACCAACTATGCAGATGCTCGCACCAAGATGATCAAATCGGCAGAAGAGCTGTATGGCGTGGGCAGCAAAGAAGCGATTGCCGTGACCCGTGCATATGCAGCGATCAATGTCGGTACAGACATCGATGAAACCCCAAGCACCCCAGGCGTATTGGCGATCAACACACAGCCAAATAACGTGACGATTGCAGCCGGCGGCAAAGCCAGCTTCACTGTCGGCGCAACGGGCGGCACCGCACCTTACGGCTATAAATGGTACAAAAATGGTAGCTTGGTCTCGGGCGCCACTACCGCAACTTATAGCTTCACTACCGTCGCTGGCGACAATGGCGCGAAAGTGTATGCCGTGGTGAGCGATGCGAAAGGTGCAGCAGTCACTTCTAGCACTGCGAGCTTGACGATCAGCAGCGTGCAATCGACTGGCACCGAATTGATCCAAAACGGTGGTTTCGAAAGTGGCACGACGGGTTGGAGCGGCAGCACTGGCACCATCGGCACCTGGAGCGGCGAACCAGCATTTGAAGGTACGAAAGCAGCGTGGACGGGTGGCAATGGCACTGCGGTGACCGAAACCATCTCGCAACAACTCACGATTCCAGCGCAAGCGACTTCGGCAACCTTGAACTTCATGTTGCATATCGATAGCGCAGAAACCACCACCACCACCGCATACGACAAGATGTCGGTGTTGGTGCAATCCTCCAGTGGCACGACCTTGAAAACCTTGGCGACGTTCAGCAACTTGAACAAAGCAACTGGTTATCAACAACGTAGCTATGATTTGAGCGCATTCAAAGGTCAAACGGTTCGCATCGTCTTCACCGAAACCGAAGATTCGTATCTGCAAACCAGTTTTGTGCTCGATAAAGTCAGCGTCATTGCGAAATAATCACTATCGTAGTGTAAAGTATGTCACTTAGGACATGACTTCTTCGCACGGAGTGATGTCCGCGTAACAAGCAAAAAAACGGCCCCTTTTCGGAGGGTGCCGTTTTTTTCGCATCTGCACCCGCGCTATGTTGTGTCCCCGCGCGGGCGCAAACGGGCCACCCCGGCCCATTCCTCGCAGTCGTTTCATTGCTTTTCAAAATCTTACAACCACAAAACAATCAGGAGACAGTATGAAATCGCGTTTGAATTTAAAGCTAAGTTTGAAGATAAGTTTGATTGCCACCTTACTTTGCTATAGCAGCATTAGCACCGCACAAAACCCCATGATGATGGCCCCAATGAGTGCCAGTTCACCGCAACAACAAGCCAGTTTGCTCACTAGCTTAGCGGCCAAGCATGGTTTGGGGACAGAACATGGCTTTGCCATGCGTCAAGAACATGCCGGCCCGGTCGGCAGCAAAGTCGCACGTCTTGATCACACCTACAAAGGGGTGCGGGTGTATGGCTCGGAATCGGTGGTCGTGCTCGATCAACAGGGACACATCCTGCGCGAAACGGTGCAAGAACGGCGGCAAGGTTTAGGCCAAGCCGGGCAAGGCTTACGCGCTAATGCGCGCGAGTTTGACATCACGCCAAGTATCAGCAAACAAGAGGCGATTACGCTCGCGATTCAAGCGACTAGCGCCAATGGCGTGGCCCAAGTTGCGCCTAGCGCCGAGTTGATCATCTTCCCTCTCGTACAACAACGGCGCGTCAACGGTAAAGCAAGCGTCGCTGAAAGCGAATTGAATGCGCTTGATGTGGAAGATGTGGTGACAGGTTACGAACTAGCGTATTTGGTCAAAACCCGCATGGTCGATGGCGGCAAATTACGCTTTTTTGACAGCATCATCAGTGCTAAAGACGGCCATTTGCTGCAACGGGTGAATGCCGTACATACTGTCGCAGGGACAGGTAAATCGCAATATTATGGGACTGTCCCCCTCAATACAACACAAAACGGGGCCAGCTTTACGATGCTCGATAGCAGCCGTGGCGTGGGTGGAAAATATGGCGGCTTAGCTGTAGCGAACGCTAAACATCTCGATCAATCGACCGCCACGTTATACAGCAATGCCACCAATACATGGGGCGATGGCCTCCCCTATAACGGCGGCGACACCAATGCCGCCAACGGTCAAACCCCAGCGGTGAATGTGATGTGGGGCTTGGTCAATACCTATGATTTGATGAAAAACGTGGTGGGTTGGCAAGCGCTCGATGGCGAAAATACCGCGTTTTATGGCGTGGTACATGCCGGCACGGGCGGCGCCAATGCGTATTTTCTCGATAGCTGCAATTGCATGGTGTATAGCGATGGTAGCGTGCCAGCACAAAATTACTCGACGCTAGACGTGACTGGCCACGAGCTAGGACATGGCGTCACCAATGCCACCTCGCATTTGGTGTATTCGGGTGAATCGGGCGGCTTGAATGAATCCTTTTCTGACATCCATGGTGAAATGACCGAAGCTTATGCCAAAGGCACGCATGGCAATGTTGTTCCCGCTGGCAACGATTGGTTGCTGGCGCAAGAAACAGGGGCATCGCTCCGCAATATGATCAAACCGTCGAAAGATGGCGCTAGCCCCGATGCGTGGAGTAGCACGCTAGGCAATATCGATGTGCATTACTCTAGCGGACCGAACAACCGCATGTTCTATTTCTTGTCGCAAGGCTCGAATGCAACGCCCGGCAACGATGCCTATAGCAGCTATTTGAAGGCGCAACCATTGGCAATGACGGGCATCGGCAATGATGCTGCCTATCGCATCTGGTTCCATGCCGCCACCACGCGCTTCAGTGGTACAAAAATGGCGTTGCGGTGACTGGGGCGAATGCCGCAACGTACAGCTTTACGACGCAAATTCAAGACAACGGCGCGCAATTCTATTGCAAAGTGACGGATGCAAAAGGCGCTAGCCTGACCTCGAATAGCGCCTATCTTTCGCTAGTTGCCGTCGAAAACCAGTTGATCAACAACGGCAGCTTTGAGATGGGGGCGAACGGTTGGAGTGGCACCACCAGCGCGATTGGCACGTTTAGCAACCAACCAGCGTATGACGGCAGCAAGCTTGCACGCTTAGGCGGCAAGGGTACGGCCAATACCAGCAGTATCTACCAAACCATTACGATTCCAGCCAATGTCACCAGCGTGCCGTTCAGCTTTGCGCTACACATCGATTCCGCCGAGACCGGCAGCACAGCCTATGACAAGCTGACAGTGGCAGTGCAAAACACTGCTGGCACCGTACTCAAAACGCTAGCGACGTATAGCAACGTCAACAAGGCTGCTGGCTATCAAATCAAGTCGTTTGACTTGGCTGCGTATAAAGGGCAAAACGTGCGCATCGTATTTAGCGCCACCGAAGATTCGTCAATGCAAACCTCGTTCGCAATTGATAAAGTCAGTGCACTACCTAAATAATATTGACGTATATCAATAAAACTAATTTGTTCAAATATTTCCATGCCTCATTACTTTTAACGAGTAAATGAGGCATTTTTATTTCCATGCGGAAAATAAATAAACTATTCTTTCCAACCTGAAATTTCTGCGTTTTCCCTCTATAAATGGCTATTTTTAGGCCGTTTTGTTGCGTTTTTTACATCAAAATTCTTACGTTTGCTTACCAGTTTGTTTGGTTTGAAACAGATCAAACCTTTCCGTAGCACAATATGTTTAATATAAAACAGATTTTTGAATTTTCGTTTATTTTATTTTTTGTTTTGACAAGGTACCTATAACGCAAATAGTATGCACCCCACCCGTAGCAATCCCCAAAAGATTTTATTCCAACAAACATGTTAGGAAATTGCAATATAGCAAGCTCGGGTATGACCTCTCACTTTGCGGCCATCTAGCTTTACTCAATCATTTTCCCTTTGGAGACTCCATGAAATTGCGTTTGTCCTTGCTCGCTGCTTCATTAGCAATTGCTGTATCCCCAGCTTTAGCACAAAAATCCCCATTAATGGCTGGCCCCACCGCCATTGCTTCGCCACAACAAAAATCCAATCTGGTTAGCCAACTGGTAGCAAGCCACGGTCTCGATGCCAACCATAGCTATAGCCTGACCAAAGAACATCCTGGCGTTGCTGGCACCAAAATTGTTCGTTTGAATCACACGTTCAAAGGTATCCCTGTATGGCAATCTGAATCGGTCGTTGTATTGAACGCCGATGGTAAAGTCGTCAGCGAAGCAGTGACCGATCGTCGTCAAGCATTGACCAAAGCTGCTGGCAACACCCTCGCCGCAGGTGCAGGTGCAGGTGCAGGTGCAGGTAGCGAACCAAACACCGAAGCAAAAATTAGCGCACAACAAGCAATCGATATCGCTGTACAAAAATTGGCGCCAAACGGTACCTATATCGTGGCACCAGAAGCGTCCTTGGTGTTGTTCCCAATCACGACCAAACGTCGTACCTTGGCTGCACAAGGCAAAGCTGAAAAAGCATTGAACGCGTTGGATTTGGAAACCGTCGTCAACGGCTATGAATTAGCGTATGTCGTCAAAACCCGCATGACCGCAAATGATCGTCCAGTATTGTGGGACAGCATCATCAGCGCAGTTGATGGTCATCTGATCCAGCAAATCTCCGCCATGCACACGGTGGTCGGCACTGGTCACAGCCAATACAACGGCGATGTGCCTATCAACACCACGTTTGATGGCTCTAACTACAAAATGATCGACTCCACCCGTGGTACCGGTGGCTTGTTCGGCGCAATGGCAATCACCAATGCCAACCACACTTCCAGCGCTGGTTCGGTCTATACCAATGCCACCAATGTCTGGGGCGACGGTCAACAATACAACGGTGGCGATACCACCAATGCTAACGGCCAAACCGCTGCTGTGAATGCATTGTGGGGCTTGATGAACACCTATGACACGATGAAAAACGTGTTGGGCTGGCAATCGCTGGATGGTCATAACACCGCGACCTATATCGCTGCGCACGTCAACAACAACTACGAAAACGCTTACTACAGCGATACTTGCAAATGCATGTTCATCGGTGACGGCGCTTCGTACTTCTACAGCTTGGGTTCGATCGACGTGATCGGCCATGAAATGGGCCACGGCGTGACCGCTGCGACCTCGAATCTGACCTACTCCGGCGAATCCGGTGGTTTGAATGAATCGAACTCCGACATCAACGGCGATATGGTGGAAGCGTATGCCCGCGCTGGTGGTACGGGTAGCGTGATTCCTGCTGGCAATGACTGGTTCGTTGGTAAAGAAATCGCTCGTAACGGCGTACCACTGCGTTTCATGCAAAAACCTTCGAAAGACGGTAGCAGCCCAGACGCATGGAGCACTTCGATTGGCGGTTTGGACGTGCACTATAGCTCCGGCCCGAACAACCGTATGTTCTATTTCTTGTCGCAAGGTTCGAACGCAACCCCAGGCAATGACGCTTACAGCTCGTACTTGACTGGTAGCCCAGCAGCAATGACTGGTATCGGCAACGACAAAGCGTATCGCATCTGGTTCAAAGCCAACACCACCAAGTTCACCGCTGGCACCGATTACGCTGATGCCCGCAACAAAGTGTTGCAAGCTGCTGAAGAATTGTATGGCGTAGGCAGCAAAGAAGCGATTGCGGTGACCCGTGCCTATGCAGCGATCAACGTCGGTGAAGATATCGATGAAGGTCCACAACCTTTCGCCATCAAAACCCAACCTGCTGACGTAACCGTATTGGCTGGCTTTGACGCAACCTTCACCACCTTAGGTAAAGGCGGCACCGCACCTTACGGCTATCAATGGTACAAAAACGGCAAGCTGGTTCCAGGCGCGACTTCGGCAACCTATAGCTTCACCGCGACCGGTTTGGACTTCAACGCTAAAGTGAACGCTGTGATCAAAGACGCTACTGGCGCTTCCTTGACCACCAACACCGCAACCGTGACCGTTTCCACCAGCCCAATCGAAACGCAATTGATCTTGAATGGCGACTTCGAAGCAGGCACCGCAAACTGGGTGGGTAACACTGGCGATATCGGCACCTGGCCAAACCAACCAGCATTTGAAGGCACCAAAAATGCATGGATGGGCGGCAATGGTACTGCTGTCACCGAAAAACTGTATCAACAGTTGACGATTCCAGCGGCTGCAACCACCGCTGACTTGTCCTTCATGTTGCATATCGACACGGCAGAAACCACCAAAACCGTGCAATACGACAAGATGCAAGTCATCGTTCAAAACGCGGCTGGTACCAACCTGAAAGTGTTGAAAACCTACAGCAACTTGGACAAAGCGGCTGGCTATCAACAACGCACGTTTGACCTGAAAGAATTCAAAGGTCAAACCATCCGCGTGTTGTTCACCGAAACCGAAGATTCGTCCTTGCAAACCTCGTTTGTGATCGACAAAGTCACGTTGTTGGCGAAGTAATCAAGTAGTTTCTACGCTGCACTAGCGGCGTAGTAAGCAACGCTAAGAATGGCCCCAGTTCGCTGGGGCCATTTTCATATGGCGGCACGCATTTCATCAAAGCAATTCCAACCGCGTCTGAACTCACCATTTGCACACCAAGACCTCACATGCTTGATTGACTTTTTTTCCAAAATTCCTCAAAAAAAATGCCATTTTCAATCTGCTATGGCCGTGGTGGGCGGGGCGCCCACCCTACTTTTTGCTGTACATTCATCGCACTCTGTTTATGCCTACACGCCCTAGCAATACAAGACAGAACGCAAAGAAGTTGGGATGCGCTATATCAGTTAAAGTATCGGGTGATTACACAAAAATCTCCCCCTCTGCTCGTTGTGAAAAACATCTTTATCGCTGGATCTATCACCATCAAGAAGCTTGACCCTGCGGTACAAGCCAGAATCAATAACATGATTGATTCTGGCCTTACAGTTTTGCTAGGCGACGCGAATGGTGTCGATAGCGCGGTACAAGCATACTTACATGCGCGCCAATATCAGCAGGTGCGGGTGTACTGTAGCGGGGAACGTCCACGCTACAACCTTGGGGCCTGGTCAATTGCACCTGTCGAAACCACGTTTCGCGCTGGTAGCCGCGAATATTTCACGGCAAAAGATATTGCCATGGCGCAAGCGGCCGATTATGGCTTCATGATTTGGGATCAAACCAGCACTGGCACGCTCAGTAACGTGTTGGAACTATTGGCACAAGGCAAAAAATCCGTCATCTCTCTTGCGCAACAACATGCATTTCTGACCGTCGCTAGCGTTGCAGACTGTGAAAAATTCCTGTCTTTCATGGATGCAGAGGCGATTGCAAAGGCGAATCAAAAAATTAACTTGTCGCAAAAAATACATGCCTTGCGTGCGAAACAAGAGCCGTTATTTTGAAAACGAGCGAAAGAAGTGAGACACAAACGCATCGCAACAAAAGTCAATGCGCGATGTGTCATTTGCCATCACTATTTGCCTGCAAGCGATGGGGTTGACTGCCACCTAGCCCCGCCCCCGATTTTTTCATGCTGCAACTTCTTTGCCCTGCCTAAGCCTAGGCATATCTGGTATCATCCTTGGGCCAAAAAAATATCAGCTACTCAGCGCTGAGCGCAATTCAAATACCCTGGAGACGTTACTGTGACTGCTGTAAATACTAGTTTGCCGACCTTCCGCTCACTCCGCACATTCTCAAGCCGCCGCCATGCTGGCTTTACCTTGCTTGAATTACTAGTCGTGATCGTGATCATTGGCTTACTGGCGGCTTATGTTGGCCCACGCTATTTTTCGCAATTGGGTAAGGCCGAAAGCAAGACCGCGAAAGCGCAAATCGAATCGTTTGGCAAGGCACTCGACGCCTATCGCTTGGATGTCGGCCACTATCCAACCACCGAACAAGGCTTAAACGCCCTCGTCACCAAACCAAATGATGAAGCAAAATGGAATGGCCCTTACTTAGCCAAGGCAATTCCACAAGATCCTTGGGGCAAACCTTATGTGTATCGCTCCCCCGGCCAAACCAGTGAATTTGATTTGCTCTCGTATGGCAAAGATGGTCAGGCTGGCGGTGAAGGCGATAACGCTGATATCTCCTTCCGTTAAACCGCGCTAGCGCGCCGCCTTGACGATGACAACGCGCCGCCCATCGGCGCAGTCGAGGTACGCGCTAGAATCCGCCCTAGATATCTGCCCAAGATCACCACGCGATGAGTAATCCGCTAACCTCTGCGCTAATCGGCGATGCGCGCCATGCTGCGCTGGCCCAAGGACGCCGCCATTTAGCGGTGTTGGAAGAAATGGCTGGCCTTGCTAGCGGCGAATTTGTGCAGCATTTGGCGCAATTATTCGCCTTCCCTGCGCTCTCCATGAGCCAGCTACAGGCCGCCAGCCCCGCCTACGATTTACTACCCTTCGCCAGTTGCGCCCAGCAAGAATGTATGTTGCTACGCGTTAGCGAAGAATTGTCCGCCGCACTGAGCATGGCGAGTGGCAGCTTGCTACTGGTGATCAGCGATCCATTTCAAGACAACGTGGTGCAATGGGCGAATTTCCATATCGCGCTGCCATTTGCGGTGGCACTCGCGCATGCGCAAGACCTTAGCGCTTACCTGCTGCAACAAGAAAATGCACAGCAGGCAATGCAAGAAATTGTGCAAGAAGCGGAAGAATTCCAAAGCCTAGACCAAAGCATAGAAGATATCTCGCTAGTCAAAATTAGCGCCGATAGCAGCCCGGTAGTGCGCCTCGTCAATTCAACGCTGTACGACGCGTTGAAATTTGGCGCCAGCGATATCCACTTGGAATGCGATGCCGCCAGCCTGTTTATCAAATACCGCGTCGATGGCGTGCTATTACAAGCGGGCCAAGTGCAAGGTTCGCATATGGCAGAGCAAATCATTTCCCGTATCAAGGTGATGGCCGAACTCGATATCGGCGAACGCCGCGTGCCGCAAGACGGCCGCTTTAAAGTGCGGGTCAAGGGCCGCGAAATTGATTTCCGCGTCTCTATCATGCCCAATATCTTTGGCGAAGATGCGGTGATGCGTTTGCTCGATAGGCGCGCGCTCACAGAAGCGGCGCAAGCGCTACGCTTAGAGCATCTTGGTCTGAATGCAGATGCGATTGAGCTGATACGCTGGCTCGCTGGCAAACCGCACGGCATGTTATTGGTGACAGGCCCGACGGGGTCGGGCAAAACGACCACGCTATACGCCGCCATTACCGAGATCAACACTGGCCGCGATAAGGTTGTGACGATTGAAGACCCGGTCGAATATCGCTTGCCGAAAGTGCTGCAAATCCCCGTCAATGAAAAAAAGGGACTGACCTTTGCTCGCGGCCTGCGCTCGATTTTGCGGCACGATCCCGACAAAATCATGGTCGGCGAAATCCGCGACGATGAAACCGCGCAAATTGCGGTGCAAGCCTCACTCACGGGCCATTTAGTCTTCACCACAGTGCATGCGAACAATGTGTTTGACGTGGTCGGCCGCTTCCTGCACATGGGGGTGGATGCGTATAGCTTTTCAGCGGCATTGAATGGCGTTGTCGCGCAGCGCTTGCTACGCGTCAATTGCCCGCATTGCCAAGTTGACATCCAGCCAACGCTAGAGCAATTGCGCGAAAGCGGCTTGACGCAAGAGCAAGTTGCAGGTTGGCATTTCCGCGAAGGCAAAGGCTGCGGCGTGTGCCGTGGCACTGGCTATAAAGGCCGCAAAGCAGTAGCCGAAGTCTTGATTTTGAACGATGCAATGCGCGAAATGATCACCACCCGCGCGCCGGTGAGCCGGATGAAAGAAGAGGCCGCGCGAAATGGCTTGCGCTTGGTGCGCGATGCCGCGCTGGATTTGGTTAGAAATGGCGAAACGACGCTGCTGGAGTTGAATCGTGTCACTTATTGAATTCGATCCTACACTCTGCATTGCGCTCGCGCCGCAACAAGTCAGCCTTGCCTTGCGTAAGGGGACGGGCTTTGATGCCGCGAGTGCATGGCATCAAGCCTGTGACAATAATCCCGAAGGCTTGTGGCAAAACGCTTTGGGTTTGCTACGCACAGGCTTGCAAGAAGCAAAACAGCTGAAAGCGGGCACCAAGATGCAGATCACGCTCGCTAGCCGCTGGTGCCCAATGTTACGACTACCATGGAGCGATGCTTTGATGCGCGAATCGGCAGCGCAGCGCTTTGTGCAAAATCAATTTTTAGCCTTGTATGGTGATGTTGCGCGCGAATGGCACACAGTGATCGACGACGCGCCCTATGGGCGCCCACGCTTAGCTTGCGCACTTGAGCAAGCCTTGCTACAAGCTTTACAGCA
>JACPVY010000190.1 GCA_016197345.1 Burkholderiales bacterium | reverse complement strand
GCTCGTATATGCAAGCGAGCAGCACCCGCGTCGTGACCTTTGAAATGTGCGGCAATGATGGCTTGCAAGCCCGTACTGCATTTAAGGGGCAGACTGGCACTTGCGACTATAGCGTGCTGACTTCCGCTGAAGCGAGCTGCAAAACTTATGTGAATGCGGCGATGGATTACATCAACGCTAATGCCTATGCTGGCACTAAGTTGAAAGTGATTTCGAACTTGTACTACCCCGGCTATGCGGCCGACAATACTCAAAGCTCGTGCAAAGACGCGAGCACTGGTGCTACCGTCAAAATGCAAGACAAATTCTTGCCAGTGATGGCTCGTATGAATTTCATGATGTGCGATAGCGCGCGCCAAAAGGGCTTCCAATGCGCGGATAACTTCGCGCAATACATGGGCGCTGATTACGATAGCAATGGCGATGGTAAGATCGACTCCGAAGCACTGCGCTATGTCCCCGGTGAAAGCGAAGCTAGCTATGTGACACGTATCGTCACCACGCTACGCTCCACCATCCGCGATGCCAACACCCACTTCGCTTCGTCTAGCAGCAGCTACGATTACATCCAATCCGATGACACCCACCCAACCTACAACGGCAGCACCGTTTCGGCTGGTTTGTGGGGTGGCTCTACTGGCACAGGCGCACCACGCTATACCTCGTTTGCTGGCGGCAAAAATCCGATTTGGAATCAATACGGCCATGAACGCATGGGTTGGGCGGTTTCCACTTTCAGCCCTGCTGCACCAGTAGCACCAGCCGCGACTGTCAAATCGAAGTAATGCAATGACTGCCCCGCGCCAATCTAGCCCTGCAAATAGCAATGGCTCACAAGATGGAGGCTTTTGGCACCCATCTTTGGGGTATTTGTTTATTGCGTTCGGCTTAGCGCTGGGCGGCATGGCTTACTTGCTGCTGTCCCCCTCATCCCCGCTAGAAATGCTGGGCGAGGGGGATAAATCAGCAGCGACCACGCCGACGGCTTCCGCCACGACCACTGCCAGCAATACGGCAGGGACGTGGCCGCCAGCCTTGCCAGCCAGAGCGCAAGCTACAGATTCCATCCAGCCAGAAGGCGATGCCGACCCCACCCGCGATTTATCGAGTTATGTGATGCGCGGCGAAAAGCCCACCATGCCGGAAGTGATTGAGCGCTTGCATAAAGCAGGTGTGCATGAGGGCTTGGGTGCATTCAATCCACCGGGGACACGTCCGCCCTTGATTGGCCTCGCTGTGCCGGAAGATTTTGTGCTGCCAGAGGGCTATGTGCGGCATCATCAAGCGACTGACGATGGGCAAAGGATAGAGGCGATTTTGATGTTTGCGCCAGATAGGCAATTTTTCGACGCCAACAAGCAGCCGATTACCGTGCCCGCCAATCGTGTGGTGCCACCAGAACATGCGCCGCCCGGCCTGCCGATTCGCCGCATCGTCTTACCAAAACCAATAGAGCCGGAAAGCCGCTAAGCGGAACGAGCCACCATGAAGTTATTTCCTTTTTCCAGCCAGCGCTATCTGGCTGGTGTCGCTATTTTGTTGAGTGCCGGGCTATGCGGCGTCTATGCCCGAGGTGGCCTCGGTTGGCTACTCGGTTTTGTGATGCTAGTGCCGTGGCTGAAAAGCTTAGATGCGCACAAATCGTTGTGCGCGACGCTGCTAAACGCATGGGCCATGAGCATCGCTTTTACGGCAGCGGTGTTTTATTGGTTTGGCATTGCGATTGGTAGCTACACCCAGATCGGTGCTAGCACGGGCCTAGCGCTATTGCTAATCGGCGCGCCACTATTTCAACCGCAATTTTTAACTTTTGCATTAGCGCGCTATCTTGCCAATCGACGCTATGCGGCTGTCGCGCAAGGGGAAAGTGTAGGGTGGGCGCCTCGCCCACCATTGCCGACGATGAATGAAAAAACTATTTGGGGCATGAAAATCCAGCCAAAAATATTTCAAAAATCAAAGGAGGCCGACAAATTATCCGAACATCCATCACCAAACGCTAGCCCGTCCCTTCGAAAAACTGATGCGTCATTGGCGACACTTTCCTCTAGTAAAGTCGTTGCAGCGTTGGCGGGCGCGGCAGCATGGCTAGCGACCGAATGGTTATGGCCAAAGCTGCTAGGCGATACGCTAGGACACGGCCTCTATCCATCACAACTGATACGGCAAGCGGCGGATATCGGCGGCGCGGCGGGTTTGAGCTTGGCGCTTTTGCTGACGAATGAAGCGCTGCTGGCGGCGTTCGCGCGGCGCGCGGAAGGTGCGCGCGCCTATGTGCGTCCCCTCGCGCTAGCAGCGCTGATGCCCATGCTGCTAGCGGGCTATGGCTACAGCGTGCTCGGCAATAGCGCTACGCCAAATTCAGCCGCTAGCAAGCCTTTGCGGCTAGCGATGATCCAAGCCAATATCGTCGATTACGAACGCCAGCGCCAACAGTTTGGCGCTTACGAAACCGTGCATAAGATTCTCGATACGCATTTCGCCATGAGCTACGACGCTGTGGTCAGGCAGCATGCGGATGCGGTGATGTGGTCAGAAACCAGCTATCCCACCACCTTCGGCCACCCGAAAAGCGCCGCTGGGGCGGAGTTGGATCAAACGATAGTCGATATCGTCAATTCCGCTGGCGTGCCTTTTATTTTTGGCACTTATGACCGTGATGCGTTTGGTGAATATAATGCCGCAGCTTTTCTCGCACCCAACACGGGTTTGCTTGGTTTTTATCGCAAAACGCGTTTGTTCCCTTTCACTGAATATGTCCCCGCTTGGTTAGATAGCCCGCTGGTGCGGCGCTTGCTACCGTGGACGGGCAACTGGCAGCACGGCAATGGCGCGCGCGTTTTCCCGCTACGCTTGGCCGATGGTCGCGAAATTCCAGTGCTCCCCTTGATTTGCCGCGATGATGTTGATGCAAGTTTGGGCATCGCCGGCGCTAGGCTAGGCGCGCAAGCGATTTTGACGATGTCGAATGACGCGTGGTTTAGCGACTATCCGCAAGGTGCGGAATTGCATCAAGCCGTTGCCGCATTTCGCTCAATTGAAACCCGTTTGCCGCAATTTCGCGTCACCACCAATGGCTTTAGTGGCGTGATCGATGCGAATGGCAATATCCAAGCCGCCAGCAAAATGGGGCAGCAAACCTTGATTATTGGGGACATAGCAGCGCGCACACCACCGCGCACCTTGATTGTATGGTGGGGCGATTGGGTGGGCTTGGCGGGCTTGGCTTTTCTTCTGTCCCTATTATTGCAAACACTGATCGCTAGCGTATCAGCCTCGGCAATTTGGCAAAGATATCTCACCCGTCAAAACGCTAAAGCGCAACAGGCGATGGCCTTGCCGCTCGCGGTTTCCGTATTGCCGCCCGCCGCGCGCATTGCCGCTAGCGTATTGCGCAGCTTTGCCCGCCTCAGCTTAATCGGCATCGGTATCGCAATGCTGCAAAGCGACGCCTTGCGCGGCAACACGCTAGCGCAAATTCGCAGTTTTAGCGTGCTCTTTTTGGTGCCAGAAGTGGCCGCATGGTGTGTGCTACTCGCCTTTGGTGCGCGCGCTTCAATAGAAAATGGCGCGCTAGTGTTGACGCGCGGCGCCCATCGCATCGAGATCGCGCTAGTTGATATTGCGGCAGTGGAAGTGTGGCGCTTGCCATTGCCTAGCGCGGGTGTGTCACTTCGGCTTAGCTCGGGCGCACGTTGGCGCTATGGGCTGGCGCTGACGCATCCAAACGCCTTAGTGCAGGCCTTGCAAGCCGCAGGCATAACCGCGCAGCCAGCCGCTCCCGCGCGTGGGGCGTTGTATCAACAAGCCCGCCTCGCGATCCAACGCGGCCGCCTCGATCAACCCTTCGCCAAATTCGTTTTATTGCCGTTTTTGTTGGCGTTCCCCGCGTATTATCTGCATCAACACATCGCCTATGGCAGCGGCTTTGGCGAATTCACTAGCTTTGGCTTGAAAGCCTACTTGCTCGGCTTCGCGCTATGGTGGGCGGCGTGGGCAATAGGCGTGATGGCCTTTGGCGCAGCGCTTAGGGCGATGATTGAATTGGGGACAGTGCTGGGGGTGTTGCTGAGGCCAAGCTCGGCGCTGGAATTGCGGCGCTGGTTGGAGTGCGCAGCGAAACTGGCACTGTATGTTGGCGTGCCGGGGTGGTTGTTGTTGCGGGTGTATGGGGGGTGAGGTTTCTGCCCTTGCGTTGGTATTGGGCGAGGAGCGAAATTAAGTCTCTAGCGATTAATAAACTATTTTTAATGTCTTGCTGTCAAAACGGCTGGGTCTCTCTTGTTGTGAAACACCGCCAAAATGACGATTGCATCTGGTTCTGTACGGAAGAAAATTTTGTACGGAAAACGTTTTGTGATGATGTAGCGGATATCCCTGCGGTGGACGGGAAATTGCTCTGGGCTTGCCGAGGCAAGTGAAATACAGCGTCCGATTTCTGCCATAAACTCGCTGGCAAGCCCGGCTTGTTTGCTTTCATACCATTTGCCAGCTTCAATAAACTCTGCTTTGGCTGCTTGCCGGAAAATGATATGTAAATTTCTATTTATGCCCATCGTTAGACTGTTGGCTGAATATGCGCAGACAATTCGGCTTTTACGTCATCCCAAGAAACAACATCATCTGGGTTGGCTAGATGCTCATCCAAGCGCCTATCCAACTCCGCTTCTTGTATAGCGCTCAGCGGTGGCGTAGCGTTGCGGCTTACAAGACCATTCCATACTGCCTCGATAAGATCAAGTTGGGCATCGGTATTGAGCAACTTTACTTGTTGTAGAAGATCGCTAACCATGATCGACTCCGTGTGAAAAGAACTTGGGCAATTTTACCGCAGTTCGACATTACACCCAATCCTCAAAACGTAAGCCCTCAATGCGTTAAAACTCCCTTGTCGTTTTGCTGACCAACACGCAACCAAGCGCTACGGCGTGGCAAGCTATCGCTGCATCATTAGAGCGTGCCAATTCAACCCGATCATGACTCATTTTGTACATCCTCAGCCGCTACATCCAAATCTAATAAGCGGTCTTCGACCACATCAACGCGTGCTAGCAAAAAATCGGCATCAAGCGCTGGCTCATCGGCTAAGGAAAGCCATGAAGGGCGCACTGGGCGCAAAATCAAGGTGTCGCCTTCCTTGCGAATTTCCAATTCAGAGACGCCGACAAATTCCATGTCTTTGGGAATGCGAATCGCTTGATTTCGGCTGTCGTTAAATATGGCAACGGTACGCATAATAAGCTCCGCAAAAAAGAGAGTGGGGAATGTCTCTTCAGCGTAGCATAAGGGTGGCATATGTAGCCATGTGCAAAATCTGAAAAGGGCTTTTTCGAAAGCGCTACTATTTTGGAGGATGAGAATCGCAAATGCGTTTTCACTTGCTCGACAAAGGCCTTTTTCGACATTTCAATTACTGCTAGCTTGTAAAGTGCTCGCTAAGCGTGGCATGAAGATTTCTTTATTCGGCACTCGGGACCAAGCAAACTATGTGCACCTTTCGCCAGACGAGTCTCTGGTTTGCCATAAATCAACAATTACCAATAAACTGTCGCTAATCATCCACAATTCCTCAAGTTCCACGCTGATTACTTAAACTCAGTAGCTATTCTGTTGTGAGATGGTTAAAATCAGCCTCGCTTACCTGCCTGCCTTTGCAACGACATCCTTTCCCCCATAGGAGATCGACTATGCCTAGTACTGCAATCCCCCCACGAGCGCTTGAGTTGATTAAACAATTTGAGGGCTATCACAAAGCGCTGCCAGATGGTGGTGCTGAAGCTTACCCAGATCCGATTTATGGCTGGAAAGTGCCGACCATCGGCTATGGCACCATCCGCTATCCCGACAATCGGCCTGTCAAACAAGGCGACAAAATTACCGCTGCTCAAGCTGAGCAATATTTGTTGCACGAGGTGATCAATAAATGCCAAGTCAAATTGCAGGCGATTCCGACGTGGGGGCAAATGAATGACAACCAGCGTGCCGCTCTGTATAGCTTCGCCTACAACCTCGGCGCGAGTTTTTATCAAGGGAAGAATTTCCAATCCATCACCGCTGTTTGCAATAGTCCGCAGCGCTGGGGTGATGCAGTGTGGGTGACGGCGCAATTCGTCAAATATTGCAATCCCGGTACTGCCGCTGAAAAGGGCTTGAAACGGCGGCGTGCGGCTGAGGCGGCCTTGTTTTGCACGCCTGTTTAGCATCGCGCATTCCCTCACCCGCTTACTTTCTCGGAGAAAAAAATGCTATCCATGCCCTATGACTCAAGCCGTGCTTCTCTTTTTCACCCCGGTGATGCAGATGATTTTTTTGGTTTTGGCGCGCTGCCATCAGAAGCGGCGCTATGTGCCGAAATGGCGCGTTTAGCGTATGTAAAGGAAATTGAACGCTTGAAAGCGTATTTGCAACGCTGCCACCAACAAATTCACGAAGGTTTTATCTTTTTCTGATTGGCAGGTGGCCGGACAGGCGCAGGGCAGGGTGCATGAAGGTTTCGAGCAAGCGCTGGATGCCGCTGCTTACCAGCGTTTGATTGCGGCAATTCCACATGAGGCGAGCCGCATTTTGTTCACTGGCCACAGTCTTGGTGCGGCGCTAGCAAGTTTGGCGGCAAGCCGTTACCACCATGTCGATCATTTGTACACCTTCGGCTCACCACGCCTTGGCGATCAAGATTTTGCCAATAGCATGGCGCATGTGAATCACTCGCGTTTCGTCAATTGCTGCGATCTGGTGACTACCGTGCCACCAGAGTTGTTTGGCTATCGGCATTTCGGCACATTGCACTATATCGACCGTTTTGGTCGCGTGACGATAGAGCCAGCAGAAGACCTGATCAACGCAGATAAATTGACAGCCGAGGCGCAATATCAGATCCAGCACGCATTTCAGCGTGGCCGTGTGCCTAGTCGTTCCTTAGCCGATCACACGCCGTTTAATTATGTTTCGGCGACGATGGGTTTGCGGGTTTGATCAAGTTCTGCGATTGCTAGAACGATTTTGCTGCTGGTAGCGCGCATGCCAATTGTTGAATGTCTCAATGCATTTAGCGCATTCAATGCAAACAACATTTGGCGTGTCGCGCACAGCGGCGATGCTAGTGACAAGTAACTCGGCGAAAGCGCGCAAGACCGCTAGTGAAAAGATTTTCTGTTGACTGATTTTGTATTGATCGTGTTCGAAGCTCGCTCGCCATGGCATGCACTGCGCATCGTCGTGCTACAGTTATTCGATTCTGTACATCTGCATATACCAATTCGTTTCCCACGTCTGCCCACCATCGGCCGACATCGCTTGCTGCCACAGCGCGCTATTTGCTTCAATTTCCGACCAGATATAGCGCACCCGGATAGCCTTGCCATCGAGCTCGTCGTCGCATTCGAAGATGCCGATGCCGTTCTCGAATTTGCCCACCACCGGCGGCAGCAAATTACCTGCTCGATCCAGCCCGGCGCTGGTGTTATCTAGCCAGTAAATGCTCCACAACTCAGTTTGCGGGTTGAACAAACGCAGTGACATCCCAACAAATCCGGGGCGCCAACTAGCGGCGATGAAGTCATCGAAATTGCCTATGCCACCAGGTAACGCTTGGTTGTGTTGCACGGCTTCGAAGCATTCCCATTCTGTGTTATTTTGCAAGCGTTTGCGCAGTCGGCGATTTTCAATCCGCCAGCGCCCTTGGAGAAAATCGAAATCATGGATGCCATTGGTTTTCATGTTAGCTGCCCCACTTTGCGTAAGCTGCTCAGCAGCACCTCGTCTGCGGCCAAGACGGCTGTGTTGTAACTGTCGATGCAGGCCATCACTGCTGCGCGCGGGCCTTGCAGCCATGCTGCGCTGCTGTAGAACTCATCTTGGCTGCGATCGCGCTGCTCGATACTTTGATAAGCCCGGATCAATAGATACGAATCCGCTGTATGCAGTGACGGGCCAGCAGCGACGACATCGGTCGCCGTTGCGCGCAGCAAGGGTAGTGCTTGCTCTTGCATAATGTGGTGGAATTGCTGGCCTAAGCCAGCTTTTAAGGTGTAGGTTCTGATTTCAACTACCTGCTTCATATGGTCTAACCTCCTGATAAGATGGGAATATGATATGGCTTGCTCGGGCCTATCACAATGCAAGATCAAAGGTAATGCGTCTGCCCTAACATCACGATTAAAGCTTTATTGAGAGGTTTGCTTTGAATTTTGAACTTGACGCATATGACCGCAAAATTCTTGCTTTATTGCAAGAAGATGGGCGCCTCAGTTTCTCGGAAATCGGGCGTCGAATTCATCTGACTTCGCCGGCGGTGGCCGAACGTGT
>JACPVY010000172.1 GCA_016197345.1 Burkholderiales bacterium | reverse complement strand
GAAAATTCAATTAGCGGGATACAGAGCTAGGCGCTTCCCGCAGCAATACTGAAGTATTGCGAGGAAAAGCAACAACGCTCTGTGCCCGCCAATTGAATTTAACAGCGTGTCATTTACATGTTGCGCCTATACTGCCCCCCAACCTCAAACAAAGCCGTAGTAATCTGCCCCAGCGAACACACCCGCGCAGCATCCATCAACTTCGCAAACACGTTCTCATTCGCAATCGCCGCTTTTTGCAATTCCAGCAGCGCTTGCGGTGCGGCTTGGGCGTTGCGGTTGTGGAAATCGGCTAGGCGCGTCAGTTGCGATTGTTTTTCGTCGTCGGTTGAGCGTGCGAGTTCGATGGTTTGTGGGGCGTTCATATCGACCTTTGGATTGCGGAAGGTGTTGACGCCGATGATCGGTAGCGTGCCATCGTGTTTTTGGTGTTCGTAGAGCATCGACTCTTCTTGAATCTTGCCGCGCTGATAGCCGGTTTCCATCGCGCCCAACACGCCGCCGCGTTCGGCGATGCGCTCGAACTCTTGTAGCACCGCTTCTTCCACCAAATCGGTTAATTCTTCGATGATGAACGCCCCTTGGTTCGGGTTTTCATTCTTCGCTAAGCCCCATTCGCGGTTGATGATGAGTTGAATCGCTAAGGCGCGGCGCACGGATTCATCGGTTGGCGTGGTGATCGCTTCATCGTAGGCATTGGTATGCAAGCTATTGCAATTGTCGTAAATCGCGATCAAGGCTTGCAGCGTGGTGCGGATGTCGTTGAAGTCGATTTCTTGCGCATGCAAGGAACGGCCCGAGGTTTGGATGTGGTATTTCAGCTTTTGGCTACGCTCGTTCGCACCGTATTTGTCGCGCATCGAAACGCCCCAAATACGACGCGCGACGCGGCCTAGCACGGTGTATTCCGGGTCCATGCCATTGCTAAAGAAGAAGGAGAGATTCGGCGCGAAATCGTCGATATGCATGCCGCGTGCCAAATAGGCTTCGACAAAGGTGAAGCCATTCGACAAAGTGAAGGCGAGTTGCGAAATCGGATTCGCGCCCGCTTCGGCGATGTGATAGCCAGAAATCGAGACCGAATAGAAATTGCGCACTTTGTGGTGGACGAAATAATCTTGAATATCGCCCATCACTTTCAAGCTAAATTCAGTCGAGAAGATGCAGGTGTTTTGACCTTGATCTTCTTTCAAAATATCGGCCTGCACCGTGCCACGCACATTCTCTAGCACCCAGGATTTGATCTTCGCCGCTTCATCAGCGGTTGGTTCGCGCTTGTTATCCGCGCGGAATTTATCCATTTGCTGATCAACCGCGGTGTTCATGAACATGGCGAGAATGGTCGGCGCTGGGCCGTTGATCGTCATTGAGACTGAAGTGGTCGGGCTGCACAAATCGAAGCCGTCGTACAGCACTTTCATATCGTCTAGCGTCGCAATTGAGACACCCGAATTACCGACTTTGCCGTAAATATCAGGGCGAATTGCAGGATCAGCGCCATACAGCGTGACCGAGTCAAACGCGGTCGAAAGGCGTTTCGCATCCAAACCTTCGGACACCAGCTTAAAGCGGCGATTGGTGCGGAAGGCGTCGCCTTCACCAGCGAACATACGCGTTGGGTCTTCGCCTTCGCGCTTGAACGCGAACACGCCCGCGCTATACGGGAAGGAGCCGGGCACGTTTTCTAGCATCAACCAGCGCAGGATTTCGCCATGATCTTCATAGCGAGGTAGCGATACTTTGCGGATTTTATTGCCAGATAGCGTGTGATAAATCAATTTCGTGCGAATTTCTTTATCGCGGATTTTGACGACGTATTCATCACCCGCGTAGGCTGCTTGCATGTCGGGCCACATGTTTAAGAGCTGCTTGGCGCTAGCGTCGAGGTGGTTGTCACGCTCTTCGATCAAGCTATCAATTTCTGGCGTGCCGCTAGTCGCTTTGCGGCTTGCTAATAGCATGCGTTTGGTTTCCGACAATTGCTGGCGTTCGCGGGCGATTTTGACTTGTTTGCCGACGAATTTGTGATAACCGCGTACGGTATCGGCAATTTCTGCCAAATAGCGGCTGCGAGCCGGTGGCACGATCACGTTTTTACCAGTCGAATAGCGCACTTCCGCTTTCGGCAACACGCCCGCTTCTAGCTTCAAACCAAATTGCGCTAATTTCGGCAACATGCCTTGGTATAGCGCGGTGACGCCATCGTCGTTGAAGCGCGAAGCTTGCGTGCCATACACGGGCATTTCATCTGGGCGCTGCATGAAGAGTTCGCGGTTGCGCTGATATTGCTTAGCGACGTCGCGCAGCGCATCAAGCGCGCCTTTGCGATCAAATTTATTGATGGCGACGAAATCGGCAAAATCGAGCATGTCGATTTTTTCCAGTTGTG
>JACPVY010000171.1 GCA_016197345.1 Burkholderiales bacterium | reverse complement strand
TATTAACTCACCAATGCCTCCGAGTCTCTTCACGTGAAATCCTGAATTCACGCACAAGTACTCCTGTTTTATCTCACTCATTCTCCCTTTTATGCTCACGTTATAGATCATAACCATATGATCTATAAGGCGTTTTTACAGCCTAAAGGTATTAAAGGAATTCAAAGGAATTTGAACCTAAATAAACCCAGAGACGAGTTTTATGGAAAATGGAGAGAAAACAGGAGCAGTGCAAACAGAAGGGCTAACACTCTACACAACACACATTCCTTAACAAGAAATCGAACTAGTTGCGCCTAATCGTAAAATCGACAATAATCCGAAAAACGAAAGATACTTTATGGCGTCAAATGTGTTCAAGCAACGCTCTGTCAACCTAAAAGACATTGCTGCTCAAGCCGAACTGTCGGTTGACATGATGAATCAGGTTCGGGCGGCCATGCTCAATCCGACGTCGCGCAAAAAAGCACCCACATTTAATCTTAGCCAACTTGCGGCACTTTGCGGAACTGAAAAAGGTTCAGTTGTCCATCGAATGACCAAAGGTGATTTGCCAACAGGTGCTTTGAATAGCACTGGGAGCCGTCGTGAATTCACCCTCGCGGAATGCCGGATTTGGATACGGGAATACCACAAGGAAAAGCTTAGGCCCATTGGTGGCGAAGCGGTGACGATCAGCATAGGTAATTTCAAGGGTGGGGTTGGTAAAACGACCACGGCGGTAACGCTCGCACAAGGGCTAAGTCTGCTGGGGCACAAAGTACTTGTCATCGACACAGACCCCCAAGGTTCAATGACAACGCTTTTTGGTATCTTGCCTGATACAGAGGTAGAAGAAACAGATACGATTCTTCCCCTTGCGATGGGAGCGGAAACATCGATTCGGTATGCCATCCGCGAAAGCTACTGGGACGGAATAGATCTGGTTGCGGCTGCTCCGGCTTTGTTTGGGGCGGAATTTGCACTGCCTGCCCGGCAAATGCAAGAGGCAGGTTTCCAGTTCTGGAATGTCTTGAATCTTGGCATTGACGACGTGCGTGGGGAGTACGACGTAATCATCATTGATACGCCCCCTGCTCTCTCCTACACAACGATAAATGCCTTCATGGCGAGTAATGGCATTGTGATGCCGCTTCCGCCGAACGCATTGGATTACGCTTCGGCCTCGCAATTCTGGTCGCTCTTTTCAGAGTTGAGTGGTGAAATGCTTTCGAAGCGAGGCCTCGACAAAGAATTTGACTTCATTCACGTTCTTTTGTCTCGTGTTGATTCGTCAGATGCAACGAGCAACATCATTCGGACGTGGATCCAGGCGACCTACACGGACAAAGTGCTGCCAGTCGAGATTCCTAAGACGACGGTAACCGCTAGTGCAAGTGCTGAGTTCGGAACGGTGTACGACATTCAAAAGTACGACGGCAATGCTCGCACTTTCAAACGTGCTAGGGATGCCTATGACCAATTTGTTGGTTATGTTGAGAGCTCAGTGCGTTCAGTTTGGGAAAAACAGGTAAGTGCAATCGCGAATTCCGGCTCTGTCGTCGGGAAGAAGGGGTAGGTGAAATAGGTGGGAAAGAAACTTCTCGAAAAGTCGTCGTTGATCGTTGGTGCGCGTCTCTCGCCTTTTATCGCGCAGAGTCCTGTGGATGAGATGGCAAAGCCGAAGACAGCGCCTGGCACGATGCTTCAGTTCATTGGGCAGCAATCCGAGACGGTGAAAGAACTGGAAATACTTCGCGACCAAGTGAAGTCATTTGAAGGCGCACGGCCGGCCAAACAACTTGACCCAAAATTAGTCAAACCCAGCCGATGGGCAAATAGACATGCCGCGTCTTTCGAGAATGCCAAGTTCAAAAGTCTGATGGCAGAGATTGAGTCGGCTGGCGGCAATATTCAGCCAATCAAAGTCCGGCCAATCGGTGGAACTACAGAAAGTTATGAGATTGTTTTTGGACATCGACGACACCAGGCTTGTTTGCAGTTGGGACTTCC
>JACPVY010000170.1 GCA_016197345.1 Burkholderiales bacterium | reverse complement strand
GTAAAGAATGCTGAGCGCGATCAGCGTTTTGGGGGGCAGATTGCCCACCCTACACCCCTTGTTCAATTCCTACCGTTCAAAAGTTGGAATGACAACAAAATGAGGGATTTTTAAAACGTTCCAAATCCGTGGGCAACAAGTTGCCCACCCTACACCGCGCTTTTGATCACGAATTCAATCCCGACCTGTCCCCACCATTCGCGCTCTTTTTCTAGCCAATAGGAAGCGGTCGGATGCGCTTGTAGCCAGTTATTGGCAAATTCCAGTTCGATTTTGCTTTTCACTCGTATCCGCAACTGTTCAAAATTCACTTCTAGCCGCGAATGCAAAAAGATGACGGAAATCCTTAGCGCTAGCAAGGCTTTCAAAAAATCCGGCGTTTCGTGTAAATCGCCAATTTTGCGCAAATTACCTTTTTGCCCCAAAATCAAGCGTCCCATCAGTTTTTGTTCGGCATTGGTAAAACCGGGCAAGTCAGCGTTTTCGACGATATAGCTGGAATGCTTATGGTAATTGGTGTGCGAAACATTCATGCCCACTTCATGCAATAGCGCTGCCCATTCCAGATGCTTTTGCATATCGTCGTCAGCGACGGGCTTGAGTTTGGTGAACAAAAATGCTGCATCGTCAGCGACGCGTTGCGCGCGCGCTTGATCGGCATTGAATTTATGCAGAAAGCTGCGGACAGAAATTTCGCGCCTATCGCGCTGGGTGGAACGCAAATACAAATCCCATAGCACGCCCATGCGCAAGCCAGCTTCAATCGGATTGACCAACGCAATACCCAGCTCGTCACACAAACCAATCAAGACCGCTAGCCCACCGACTACGGCCGAGACGCGATCAGGACGCAAGCCGGGGAAACTAATCTTGCTCATATTGCCGCTAGCAATAAAGCGTTGTTTGAGCGCTAGCATGCTTTTTTTATTCAACAACCCGCTGCCGATTTCATTCTTAGCGATGATTTCCGCAATCGACCGTATCGTGCCAGACGAGCCATAAGCGTTTTGCCAGTTTTTAGGATCGAAAGCTGCGGGGTGATCTTGGAAATTGCTGCGGGCCGACAAAATCGCCGCATCAAAACCTTCTTCGGTGATATCGCCATTCGGAAAAAAAGTCGGCCCTTGTTTGAAAGTGCCTATGCTAAAGGATTCGACATATTCGATATCTAGGCCACAACCGACAATCAATTCGGTCGAACCACCGCCGATGTCGATCACGAGACGTCGCTCTTGCTCGGTGGCGAGGGTATTGGCAACGCCCATGTAAATGAGACGGCCTTCTTCTTCACCCGACTCCGCAACCGGGCGATCTGCACGGGAGCAGCAAAGCGGTCGCGCCCAATGCGAGC
>JACPVY010000169.1 GCA_016197345.1 Burkholderiales bacterium | reverse complement strand
ATAGCGCACGCTATGGCCATTGTGCGGCAGCAAGATATGGCAGTGGCGCACACCATCGACCTCAATATAGCGTTCGTAATCGCCGCTGGTGGCGAGCGCGCCGCTCTGTACGGGCAAGTTGGCGCAGGTGGTGCCTGCATTGCTTGCACGCGGATCAGCGATGCCGATCTGCCACGCGCTGCCATCCGGCATAGGGCCAAAAATGCGTAAATCGCCGCCCAAATTGACATAGCCGTGTTGCACCCCTTGTGCTAGCAGCACGCTAGCGGCGCGATCGGCGGCGTATTCTTTGCCAAAGCCGCCAAAATCAATTTCCATGCCGACTTGCGGCAGAAAAATTTCTTGCTGGGAGCGCTGTACTTGAGACCAACTGACTAAGGCTAATAGCGGTGCGAGCGATTCATCATCGGGGACATGTTGCTGTTTGAAATTCCAAGCGCGGCGCAAGACGCCAGAGGTGATATCGAATAAGCCAGCGCTACTGACAAATAAGGCCTCTGCATAATCGAGCAAGCTAGCGGTTTCGCTGTCGATCGCGACGCTCGCGCGTCCAGCCTGCGCATTGATGCGGGATAGCACGCTATCGGCACGGTAGCGTGAGTATTTGCTTTCGATGCGCCGCACTTCGGTGATCGCCAGCGCCGCTAATTGCTGCGCTTGTTGCTCGCTGGCAGCCGCTAATACCACCTCGCAACGGCTAGCCATCGCCGTAAATTGGACGCCAAAGATATCGGCGTTTGTGGCGCGCAGATGGCTTGCTACCACGTCTTTTTCAGGCCCAATTGCACGCTACGCGCGGAAAAATTGGCAAGGCCGGGGCTGCCCGTCCCTAATAAACGCCAACTACCGCGTTGTTGATACATTTCTAGCTTGAGGTCAGCACTCCAATCGGCAGTGATTTGCTTTTCAAGCTTGAAACCTAGCGTGAGCGCGCCAAAAGCTGAGAGCCTGTGGTCGGCGCTAATGTCATCGGTAGAACCAAATTTATAGCCAACCGGGAAGGGTGCTTTGAAGCGCGTGTCGTACACCGGGTCATAATAAAATCCGGCTGCGCTTTGGGTATAAAAACGCGCCGATGGTGTGAATTTCCAGCCATCGCCAAAAGGCACGACATATTCTTTTTCCACACTATGGCTGTTGACCCCATAGCTATTCGAATAATAGCGATAGCTCAAGCGGAGCGTATTGCCATTGCTGGTGAAATGATGATTCCAACGCAATAGCATGATGTTTTCATCGCGTTCGCGTGGCCGCCTATCGAGCGATTTATAGGGATCGGAAAAATAGCCACGACCACGAATATGCGTCAGCACGATTTGTGCAAGATCAACCGGGCTCATCACCTGCGTGATGCCAAACATAAATTCATTGCTATGCTTGCGTTCGTTTTTGACGATCTTATTCACCGGGTTGATGTCGTCATTGGCAAATGAGGTACCAAACAAAAACGTGGTGTTATTGTCTTCTGTTGCCAGCGTTGCCTGCGCTGAATAATAGCGCGACACATAATCGTTTTCACCTGAGCGTCCCGCACCGAGATTGACGCTGCCACGTGAAAAATAGCGTGTCACGCTGACGTCGGTAGCGCGGCGTTGCTCGTCAAAGTGCGAGGCGCTCGAAATCGCACTGTGGTAGCGCGGCGATGCGCCTGAAATCGAATCGCTGACGGTGTTCGCTTGCAGCGACCAATTGCCCGCAATCGGTAACACCAATTCCAACGCAGGCGAAGTGACGTGAATGCGATCTGCGCCGGGTTGGCTATCGCGATAATCCAGATATTTGACGGCGAGCGAAGCTTTCTCTGGCGCGCTATCGGCTAACGCAGTACTGGTTGTCGCCAAACCCGGCAGGGCGAGCGCGGCCAGCAAAATACCGTGCGCCAGATTGTTGGATGTGCTTGGGGAGTCAGTTGCAGCCACAGCCACCTCCACCAACACTCGCGCCACCAGCGGCCGCTTCTTTGCTGCTATAAATGTGAGCGTTAAAGCGAGCTTCCATGCGGTCGCTGCCAAAGTTCATTTCTGTTTTGGCGAGCGCACCTTTTTGCCATGGCTGCACGGGCGTAGCGCAGGCGCTGCACAGCAGGCAGGCGCATAAGCACAGCAGTTTACTCAGTCCTATCATTTTCCCCCGCATGTTGATGCAAGACTTTGCCATCCTTACCGATCACAAAACTGCTTGGCATGCCCTTGATCGCATAAGCTTTCGCGCTATCGCCTTTGGCGTCATACGCCACTAAAAAATCAGCTGGTGTGCTTTGCAAAAAGCTGGTGGCGTCATCTTGCTTGGCATCGACATTAATCGTCAATACTTGCAAACCGTTTGCGCCATAGCGTTGCTGCAACTGGTTCATCCAAGGGAAAGAACGTTTGCATGGCGCGCACCAAGATGCCCAAAAATCGAGATACACCACCTTGCCGCGAAACTGCTGCAAATTGAGTGTCCCTTGAAAGGGCATGCGCGTAGCCAAGGACGGCAAATTAAATTCTGGCGCGGCGCGATGTTCACTAGCGGCAGCATCGGCGGCAAAGCTGCTGCTAGCGAGGGTACTGGCGCCTAGCGCTAAGCACAGCGCTCGACGAAGACGTAAAGAATTTGCTGTGAAGTTTCGAGTTTGACGCCTGCTGGTGGTGAAGTGTAGCCGCCTAGCGTGGGGTGAGTAGCGTGGCAGCCGACGCAGCGCGCGGCGATAATTTTGGCAACGATGCTATAGGTATTCACTTTCGAGGCCAGCGTCGCAATGGTGCTAGTGACGGTGCTTTGAAACGCATCGATATCAGTCGTATTGCTGACGTTTTGTAGCATCGCACGCGCTGTCGCGGCGGCGGCCATATCGCCATAGCCTGAAATTTTAGTTGGGGTATCGAGGGCATTGGTGAAATTGATCGCCACTTGGGTTTTGCTCGTGACGATTGCGGCATCGACTGTGCTGGCTCCCGCCATGATGGTAATGGCCGCCGCTGCCCGCGTCATGATGCCGCCGTCAATTTTCTGTACCCAAAATGCTTTACCGCTCGCATCTGGGTCGCGGTTAAATAAATTGCGATAAATCGCCGTGACAAAAGCCTCGGTGCCGCCGCTATACTGCTGGTTCGATTCTGGGCTATTGCCAAAGGTGTTGATGATGTCGCGCATCGCTTGATTGCCATTATAGAAATTCACCAATTCCACCACATTGGTCGGTGCATTCGCATTGGCAAACAAGGTATTGAAATATGGCAGGCCGCCAGAATCAGCCGGGCGGCCAAAATAGGCGACATATACGCGTTGCACGATATTGGTGTAATCGGCAGGTGAAATGGCGGCCGCATGTTGCACGTTAGCGGCAAATTTAGGCTGGATATTGCTGGCAGTGCTATGGTCGCCACCGCATGAAGAAAGCGTCAATGCGAATAACGAACAAAATAGGGCGCGAAACAGTACAGCGGAAAAGGAAAAAAGCGTTGCGGGTGTCATGGTCGCTCCAATGGAAACAAGGCATCGCTGTTGTACAAAACTTGCCGCCAGCGTCGTGCGATGCCTGTCAGTATAAAGGGAAATAGTGTTGGTATGCGTTGCGCAAAGACGAATCACCACAAGGGGCAAGGTGGGGAAATGATGTAGCGGGACGGCTTAGTACAGCGTGGAGACCGGTATTTGCATAGAACCAGCAGGATTGGGGCGGGTTTCAGGCATTCTCTCTGATAACGCTATTTGCTGCAATCGATAAGACTCGCAACAATATTGTCTTAGTACTAGCATGACGATCTGACACCGTTGTTTTCTTTTTGTCGTCGGTGGTGAAAAAGTGACATCAGAGTTGTCATTTTGCCTGTCCCTATTTTTGCAATGTAGTGTGAAAAACAAAGCTATTTAATCTTCTGCAAACTACCTTTTGCAAACAAAAAAATGCCATCAAGAATTTCTCAAATTGAGGCTTGACTTGCAGCAATAAGCATCTACACTAGTCCCTAACGCAGCGCATTATCCATGCACTGCGTTGATTTGGTTGAAAGGCAAACCATCCGAAAGGTTGGGACGCAAAGCTATAGGGCCCTCGCCTAGTTAACACAACAGCAGGGTAGCCAGTTGTCGTAGCCCGTGAGAGCGGACTTTCGTGAAGAAGGTGGAAGTATGAACAACCTACATCTTGTTGCCCGACGTGGCCCACATGCATGGGCGCAGAAGCAATTTCTGTGTTTCCCGAAATCGGCGACACCGTTTCCAGCGTTTTACAAAATTCACCAAACCGTGCAAGCGATTGCGGCGGCGCGGGTAGGGTTTTGTCAACGTTTCCTCGCAAGCTCTCCGCATAAGCATCCTCCCAAGCGAACCATGGCGTCCCACGCAAGGGACAGGTCTCACACTGTTAAACGTGTGTCCCCATTGTAGTCATTCCTTGCGCGCTATTGATTCGTATCGTTTTTGACCACCGCTTTTGTTGTGCTTTAAAAGGCGCAGCAATTGTGACGCGAAAGTCTCGCATAGGCACCGCATTCCCTAGCCCTCGGAGGCGTTGCTGCTGGTGGCCATTTTCTTAAATTCCTCTTACTGACGAGGTTGTATCATGTCCAAGATTGACAAAACAGATGTTAAATATCACCCAGCATACAATCCAGATCGCCCCTTGTTAGTCGGCTGTTCCTGCGGTGGCAACCATGCCCCCGACGAACATGATGCTGCTATGGGGCAGCCTTCGGTCGAAAGTATGACGAATGATTTTCTCGAGGCAGCTTTAGTGAAAGCGATTTTTCCGCATGAACCAACGCGTCGCGCTTTCTTGCGTTCGGTCGGCAAAAGCACAGCGATGGCAGCGATTGCCAGTGTGGTGCCGATGGCAAGCATGCAAGCTTTGGCACAAGAAAATCATGGCCCTATCGAAAAGAAAAATTTGAAAGTGGGCTTCATTGCCATTACTTGCGCCGCTCCGTTGATCATGGCAGAAACCATGGGTTGCTACCGCGATCAAGGCTTGCAAGTGCAATTGGTGAAAACCTCGGGTTGGGCCGATGTGCGCGATAAAATCATCAAAAAAGAACACGATGCATCGCACTTTCTATCACCGATGCCACTAGCGATGTCGATGGGGCTAGGTAATGAACCTTTCGCCACCTCGGTTTCAGCGATGCAAAATAGCAATGGTCAAGCGATTACCCTCAGCCTAAAACACCGGGCGCTACGGGATCCGAAACAATGGCGTGGCATGACTTTCGCCGTACCTTTCGTCTATAGCATGCATAATTTCTTGCTACGCTACTACGTCGCTGAACATGGACTCGATCCAGATCGTGATATCAAAATCGTCGCTGTGCCCCCACCACAAATGGTCGAAAAATTACGCGATGGTGCAATTGACGGCTTCCTTGGCCCTGATCCCTACAATCAACGCGCCGTGTATGACCAAGTTGGCTTCATCCACACCTTGTCGAAAGAAATTTGGGACGGACATCCATGCTGCGCCTTTGGTGCGAGCGATGAGTTCATCCAAAAAAATCCAAATACCTTTGCTGCCTTATTCCGCGCCTTCATCGCCGCATCCTTGGTCGCAAGTATCCCAAGTGAACGCAATTCGATTGCGAAAATGATTGCACCTGCACCGTATTTGAATCAACCAATTGAAGTCATTACACAGATTTTGACGGGCAAATTCCCTGATGGCTTGGGCAATAATTTGTCTGTCCCTGATCGTACGATCTACTACCCTGTGCCATGGCAAAGCATGGCCGTGTGGATGTTGACGCAGATGAAGCGTTGGGGCTATGTGAAAGGCGATGTCAACTACGCCCAAATCGCTGAAAAAGTG
>JACPVY010000168.1 GCA_016197345.1 Burkholderiales bacterium | reverse complement strand
GCGTCGTGGGGAATACTGACCGCGCGTACCTGGACGATAGTCGAAATAGCGTGTTTATAAACCATTTGCGTTACGGTATTACGCAGCAACACCACGTATTGATCGAACGACTCGATATGGCCTTGCAACTTGATACCGTTGACGAGGTAAATCGAGACCGGTACATGTTCCTTGCGCAAGGCATTCAGGAATGGGTCTTGTAACAATTGCCCTTTATTACTCATAACAGCTCCATCGTGTTGTTGTAGTTTCAAATTTGGAGATGACTCGACATTATTCAAGTGCAACTTCCAGTGTGTTCAGGAAAATACATAGAATTTCCCGATACTTCTGCGCGCCACCGCAAATATTGTGGCGCAAACCTGCAATGTAATCGTTTTTCGTGATTGCTGCCAACTACGCTCGAATTTCTTCGCAAGAAGGCAAAAAAGCAGGCAATCGACTGAGATTCCGTTTATTCTTTGCCATCTTTAAATGGATTTTTGCCGCTTCGGAATTCAATCCGTAGAGGCGTGCCAACCAGCGAGAACGTGTCACGGAAATGTTTTTCCAAATAGCGCTTGTATGGCTCACCAATTGCATCAAGCGCATTGCCGTGAATCACAATCACAGGAGGATTTTGTCCACCTTGATGTGCATAGCGCATTTTGGGCCGAATCGAACCCTTGCGCCGTGGCTCTTGTTTTTCCACCGCTTCGATCAAAGCACGCGTCAATTTTGGCGTTGGCAGATTCGCGGTTGCCGCTTTATACGCAGCGTCGACCGATTTCATCATCAGCGCGACGCCAGAGGNNGAAATGGGTTTTCGCAAACGAGAGGAAATCGAGCTTGCGTTCGAGATCAATCTTGATTTCATCGCGTTGATCGGATTGCAAACCATCCCATTTGTTGACGGCCACCACCAAAGCACGGCCAGATTCGAGCACGAAACCAGCGATATGCGCATCTTGCTCTGAAATATCTTGCTGCGCATCAAGCAATAAAATGACGACATTCGCTTCCGAAATCGACTGCAAGGTTTTGACGACGGAGAATTTTTCGATAGCCTCAAACACTTTGCCGCGACGGCGAATACCAGCCGTATCGATCAAAACGTATTGCCGCCCTTCGCGTTCAAATGGGATTTCAATCGAATCACGGGTAGTGCCCGGCATATCGAAGGCAATCACGCGCTCTTCACCGACGAGGGTATTGATCAAGGTCGATTTGCCGACATTGGGCCGCCCGACAACCGCGATTTTGATACCGCGATCTTGTGGCTCTGGCTCGTCGTCTTGTTCAGGATGACGCGCTAGCGCTTCGTCTAGCGCGAGGTTGAGCATGTCATGCACACCGTCGCCGTGTGCCGAAGAGATCACGAGCGGATCGCCCATGCCCAATTCGTAAAATTCAGCCACCACCGAGGTGTATTTCATACCCTCAGCTTTGTTCACGACTAGCAGCACATGACGACCAGATTTGCGCAAGAAATCGGTGATGGTTTTATCGTGTGGCGTCAAACCTTGGCGACCATCAACGATGAAGATAACGACATCGGCTTCCGCCACCGCTTGCTTGGTTTGGCGGGCCATTTCATGCAAAATGCCCTCTTTTGCCACTGGCTCAAAGCCGCCAGTGTCAATCACGAGGAATGGTCTATCCCCCATACGCCCTTCGCCATAATGGCGGTCGCGCGTCAGGCCGGGTAAATCAGCGACCAACGCGTCACGCGAACGCGTGAGGCGGTTAAAAAGTGTGGATTTGCCGACGTTAGGTCGGCCAACTAAAGCAATAACAGGTTTCATGTAGGCTATTCTTATTGGGCCACTAATTGAGCCACTTTTTGGGCCGGATTCACTTATTGAGAAAATTAAGGGGCACTATGGTGCAGTTACGGTGCAGTTAACGCTAGCACTTGCCCTGATTTCGTTTGCAAGACCAGATTCGCTCCTGCCACAATCGGTTGTCCGACGATCGCGCTGCCATCGCTGGCAACGCGTGCTAAAAGCGCGCCATCTTCGCGCGCCATAAAATGGATTTGTCCTTGATAATCACCAACGACAACAGCACGGCCAAACGAGACCGGGCTAGAGAGGCGGCGATACGACAGTTTGTCATTCTTCCAAACGCTACGGCCACCATCGCGACTAAAGGCATGCACAGCACCCTTTTCGTCCGAGGTGAAGACATAGCGTTCATCTAAACCTAGGCCCACATCGCTTGACATTTCCTTGGCCCAGATCGGTGCGCCTGTCAATTTATCAAAGCACCCCACCTTACCTTGGAACGATACGGCACACACTTCGCGCCCCGAGATCACAGGCGCGCCAGCCAAGTC
>JACPVY010000167.1 GCA_016197345.1 Burkholderiales bacterium | reverse complement strand
CAAGGTATCGCCATCATTTGAAACAAAGGAAAAATATTGCTGATCAGCGCTATTGCCGACAATCTTATCTTGTGCAGCGGTCAAAAATGCTGGTTGATGACCTTGCAAATCGACGCCTGTTACCATCATATCGACGGTGTTAGAAATCGTTTTTTTGGGCGCGAATCAAACTTTCTGCATCAGTCACCTGACTCAAATAAGCCCGAGCCAACGCTAGCGCACTTTCGCCAGCGTAGCTGCTAGCGGCTGCACTTGTATCGAGGGTAGTCGTCAGGCTAGTTGCGGCAGTGACTTTATTATTAAACGCGATCAAATCCGTACCACGTGCACTTTCGCTAATCGTGGTCACGACATTGTCCATCGTCAAATTTTTTGCATCGAGATTCTGCGCCCAATAATTGCGCCCGGCGATTTCAGATTCCCGTCCAAATAAATTGCGGTATACCTGATTGACAATTGTCGCATTGTCCATCCCGGCATATGTATTTTTGTATTCTTCTGATTGCGAAAAACTATTACTGACGGCGCTGATATTTCCGCCTTGGCTCGCAACTATACTTTCCCAATAGGCAAGACCAGCAGGGTCGGCACTGCGGTTGAAATAAGCTACATAAAGCTGTTCCAATTTTTTTGTATATTGCGCCATATATTCCTGAAAAATTTAGATTGCACATTTAATATAATTTGAAGCGCTGAATAACAAACGCCCTGCACCAAGCGTAGAAAACGGTCGCAACCAAGACCACTGGCGCCCTTGACAGGGCACCCGATCCCCGTTGAAAAAGTCCGCTGGCCAGCGGTCGAGGCCACACGCTCAACCGCAAGCGCCAAAATATACCGTGAGAAAACAGGGCCGTATCTTAGCAAAAATCAATTTCCGCTAGGGAATTTTTACATATTGAAATTAGGGGGAACGAACGCCCAACAAACCCGCCATGACGAGATGTCAGCGACGCAAAGTGCCATCTCTCGCTGTGCGTACCCACGAAAAAAAGCTATCTGCTCACACAGATAGCTTTTTTCAGCGTGTTAGTTGGATCAGAGGCTAGCCGCCGCTTTACTCCGCCGCCACCTGCAACACCAACTTCCCATTATTTTCACCACTAAACAACATATTGAAAGCGCGTGGGAAGTTTTCTAAGCCAACCACGATATCTTCGCGTGCTTTGAGTTTGCCTTGCATCGCCAAGCCCGCTAATGCTTGTGCGGCTTCGCCAGCGCGGCCATAGTAATCGCCGACCACCATGCCCTTCATCGTGGCGCGCTTGACGAGGAGCGAGAGGTAATTCGATGGGCCTTTGACCGCTTCTTTATTGTTGTATTGGCTAATTGCGCCGCAAATCACGATACGGGCACCGACTGCTAAGCGGGTCAGCGCGGCATCTAAAATCTCACCGCCGACATTATCAAAATACACATCCATCCCGTTCGGGCAGTGTTTCGCTAAGGCTTGCGCCACGTTTTCGCTCTTGTAATCAATCGCCGCATCAAAGCCCAATTCTTCGATCAAGTAACGGCATTTATCCGCACCACCAGCGATACCAATCACACGTCCACCACGTGCTTTAGCGATTTGGCCAACCACGGCGCCAACGGCACCAGCCGCCCCTGAAACGACCACCGTTTCGCCATCTTTAAATTGACCGACATCGAGCAAGCCAAAATACGCCGTCAAACCAGGCATGCCGAAGGTGCCGAGAAAGCGTGGCAACGGTGCCATGCGCGGATCGACTTTGAACAAACCTTGGCCATTCGAGGTCGCATATTCTTGCACACCGAGCAAGCCAGAAACATGATCACCCACCGCAAAGCCCGCATTGTTCGACGCGATCACGCGCCCCACACCCAGCGCACGCATGGTTTCGCCGACTGCGACTGGTGGCATATACGATTCGCCTTCATTAATCCAACCGCGCATTGCTGGGTCGAGCGAGGTGAACAAGACTTTGACTTGGATTTCACCATCACCTAGCGCACGCAATTCTTCTTGCGCAAATTGCCAATCGCTATCTTTGACTGCACCAACTGGACGGGCGGCGAGTTTGACGACGTTGTTTGTTGTGCTCATGTGTAGCTCCTAAGAAAGTGTTAATTCGATTAATGTTCGCTGAGTGTTCGCTTAGTGTTCGCTTAGTGTCTTGCGATGGAAAGCAGTATAGGGCCACAAACTGTGCTTGATAAGTCAGCGCTAGGGCATTACATTGTTGACTTAAACGGGACAATCCCATTTATTGATGCACTTGTTAACGCTTAGAGGATAAAAAATGGCGAATCCCGCGCATTTGGCCGTGTTTGCCACGGTTGTTAAAACGGGCAGTATTAGCGCTGCTGCGAAACAACTCGGGTGCGGTAAATCCGTCGTTTCGCGCCAGCTTGCCAAGTTAGAAGAAGAGCTGGGCGCGCGCCTGCTGCAGCGTAGCACGCGCCGCCTAGCATTAACGGAAATTGGGCAAATGGTGCTGCAGGAAGCGCAACAAATTGAACGCGCTTTGCACAATATTGATCATTTAAGCGAACAATTTCAGCAAGAGGTCTGTGGTCTGCTGCGGGTTTCGTGCTCGGTTGCTGGGCGGGCCAAAATGGTACCTATCATCGCTGCATTCATGGCGCGCTATCCAAAGGTCAGCGTCAATCTGCAATTAGAAGATCACATAGTCGATTTGATTGCGAATCAAATTGATGTCGCGATTCGCGCCGCGCATTTAGCCGATTCTTCGCTAGTCGCGCGCAAACTCACGGACAACCACAATCTGCTGGTCGCAGCCCCCGCCTACCTCGCGCGTGCGGGTCAGCCCACGCACCCGCAGGATTTGCGCACGCATGCCTGCCTCGTGTACACGCAAGGAATGCGGGCATGGAATGAGTGGAATCTGGGTGGGCCGGGCGGGCCGTACAAAGTGCAGGTCAATAGCGCGCTGCAAATCAATGATGGCGGGGCGTTAGTAAATGCTGCACTGTTGGGTTGCGGCATCTTGTCTGCCGGGCGATTGCTGGTACGAGATTACTT
Organism: Burkholderiales bacterium; assembly: GCA_016197345.1. Classification (GTDB taxonomy): domain Bacteria; phylum Pseudomonadota; class Gammaproteobacteria; order Burkholderiales; family Burkholderiaceae_D; genus JACPVY01. The sequence goes on along the minus strand of JACPVY010000167.1, from coordinate 3,029 downwards.
GGAGACCGGAGAATTGCAACAAGTGCTAGTCGACTACCCATCGCTAGCAAGCGCACCGATTTACGCAGTTTATCCAGCACGCCAAGGGCTAGCGCTGAAAACGTCGTGCTTTGTGCAGTTTTTGGTGGAATATTTTGTGGCGTGACAGGTTTGTCCCTTTTTCGGGACAAACCTGAAAAAACTGCCACTGCCCTCGCCATCAATAACGCTTGATAGCAAGTGAGCAACATGACAAAAATCAGCGCTTAGACTTCTTGCGTGCAACCACGCCAAGTGCCGCCAAACCTGCTAGCATTAAACCCAGCGAAGTAGGTTCAGGCACAGGCGATAAGGCAAACGAAGTCGGATGAGCTTGTACCGACCCACCAACAAAATTCAGGTGCAACTCATTTGGCGGGTAATAAGGCGCGTTTTGACCATGCATTAGCGCCAATTCAGACAGCACACTCGAAAGAGTAGAGGTCGGATTTGGCCAAGACTCGCTATAGGAAATAAATTGCAGTTGATCTGCTCTCGCCACCGGTATTACCGTATTGATCCCGCCAATGCCGTTAGCGGCAATCGCAAAAACGTAGTTTTGATTAGTCAGTTGGGTTGTCACGCCATTGATCGTTAAAGACTTGACCGCCTTGTAACCACCGCTTGGGGCATCATATGGCGTGGCCATATCAATCGCATAGTCAACGCTGAAGGTGTGACCAAGGCTGGCAAATGCTGGCGCTGTGAATCCAGACGAAACGCCTGTCGTTGTGGCGGTTAAGCGCCATGTTTGTATTTCTGCATGCGCTACGCTAGTGGTTAGGCTAGCGAGGGCGAAAAAGATAGCAGACAAATGTTGCTTTGTCATAATTTTCCTAAAAAGGGTTAAAAGAGGGAATTAAAAATGCAGGCTGATGACGCACTGCTGCTTGATGAGGATGCAGGCAGGTTTGACGAGCAGTGTTTTGCAAAAAACAGTCATCCGGTACTAACGGATTGCGGGCGTGCGCAAACAAAACAAACGATCAATACATAGCGATCCATTGTGATCTCACGCTGCGACAAAACCAAAAGCGATGGTTTTTAGCGAAACCGATTCTAATATCACATTACAGTTTAGACAAGAGAAATTCAATAGGCAGCACCAATACACCTCGCTTTTTTCAGCATGGCGATAATTGCGGCGTGCTGAGGGTGATTTTTGATGGTTTTTTTGCGGGTGATACTTTGACTAACTTGAAAGACTTGCCCCTCGAGCGGGACAAGTCTGCTTATTAATCGAAGAAAAATTCCGCCGTATCGTTGCTGGTAGTCGCGGTCAATTGGCCTTCGTTGACCAATTCATCATAATGGCAAGCCAAATTGCGACCATGGGTTTTGGCGTAATACAAGGCTTGATCGGCATGGCCAAGAATGACAACCGGCGATTCATAGGCGCTGACGGCAACAAAACCGACACTCACCGTGATCTGGCCGATTTGCGGGAAGGCATGCGCTTCGACATTGGTGCGGAAACGTTCGATGATTTTGCGCGCGTTTTCATAGGTGGTCGAGCGCAATAGCACGACAAATTCTTCGCCACCAAAGCGGAATACGCGATCATGCGAGCGGAACGAGGTTTGTAGCAAATTAGCGATCAAAATCAAGACTTCATCACCATATAGGTGACCAAATTGATCGTTCACGCGCTTGAAGTGATCGACATCAATCACCGCTAACCAATGCTTTTCTAGCTCGCGCCGTTGGCGTCGCTCTTCACTTTCCGGCAAGGCACTCACTTCTGGCTCGCTAGGCGAAGCCATCATCTTGGCTAATTGATCGTCAAATGTCTTACGATTGAGCAAACCCGTTAGCGCATCACGTTCGCTATAGTCGAGCAAGTTTTGGAAATTGCGATAAACGCTGACAATGCCACTAATGATTTGCGTGGTTTGGCTGGTGTAGGGAGTGGGATTGGTGATTTCTAGGCAGACACTGGCCTTGTCTTTGATCCAGATCGGCAGCCACAATGTGCGCATGCCATCTTCGGCTAAGTGCTCGGCATTGGGCAAAGTTTGGCGGATACAATCGGCTAAGGCGGGATAATTGCTGATGGGTTCGCCATCTTGAGTAGGATCTAGCCCTTCTTCGATTTGCGCCGCCTGCATTTGTGACACGCTGGCTTTGGGCATCACATAAATCTGATCACGATGGACATAGATGGAAAGCAGCCGCGTGCGCAAGGCGCCGGCCAACTCTTGCACCGCAGAGATGGCCGATAAATCGAGCATCGAGTGATCGCGGTGGGTGGTGATATCCACCATATGTTTTAAAAGGGGCTCCATCATCCGTCTCTTCAGTATAGGCAAGTGCGCAATTTTACGGCGAGAATCATTTCCACCAAGTAATTCTTTGCTAGCTCCAACATCTCAACCGGAAGCCCTGCGCTTACGACTGTTCTTGCATTGCCCTATCTTTGCGATAACCGCCAGATTCCAGCGGGGTTCATGTCTTGGTGGGGCTAGCTGTCACATTCGATACTGCCCCACAATCGCATAGCAAGCTCTTTCAGGATGAAGGAATTATAGCTTGGGAATTTGTCAGCTAACCAGCATTAGCGGCGCAATTGGCGAAGATTCACACAGAAATCTTGCACAGAGCGCACAAACGGACCAACTTTCCCACACAGCATGCGTCAGCATGGTGACACAAAGCACGAGGTGAGGCCAAAGTATAGCAGATGCAACAGAAAATAATTCCTGACGGCAACATCTAATTTACCAAACCTAGCAGCACTCTGTAGCAAGCACTGCCATTATTCGTGATTCGTTTGCGGCACCACTTGCACCACGCGTTTTTCGCGCGCACTTTGCAAAGCGGCTTCAATTAAGACGATGCCAGGATAGGTGTCGAGGGCATCGACCGGCACTGGCGCCTGCCCGGCCATCGCTGACGCCGTCGAGGTTGATGTTGGGCCCGGCGGAGCTGGGCCGCGTCGGAGGGCGGGGCGTTGCCGGGTCGGTGACTGAGGGTCCGAGGCTGGGTTTGGGCGAGGCGGGGTTACGGGGAAT
>JACPVY010000166.1 GCA_016197345.1 Burkholderiales bacterium | reverse complement strand
TAGTGCAAAAGTCGATGGCAATCCTGATCTCAGTACCAAAACCACCCAACTTTCTGCATCGCAACGCGCACTCTGGTTTATCTCGCCCTATCGCATCACGATCCAACAAGGTAACTTCATCTCGCAAGAAATGATGGCACAAGTCAAAACGGGGATGACCAAGGATCAGGCGCGTTTCATTCTTGGTACGCCTTTGCTAAACGATGTATTTCATGGCGAACGCTGGGATTATCCATTCCGCCTGCAAAAAGGCAGTGGCGAAACTACCACCAGCCGCATCGCACTCTATTTCAAAGATGGCAAAATTGATCGTATAGAAAGTGGCGATCTGCCAACTGAAAACGAATATTTGAGCCGAATTGCAGGCCCGGCACCAAGCGGGAAGTGATTTAACCATATTCTGCCCTTGCTTGCACGCAAGCCGCTTGTTGCGTGCTGAAGCTAGGCGTGGGTTCGAGGTCTTGCCTTGTCATGTGAAGCACTTGGCCAAAGGGCGCGAATTTATCAAGCGTCCCCTTACAGCCAACCACTACTATGAGTCTAGCTATGAAAATTGCTGTTGCAGGAGCGAGTGGCCGCATGGGCCGAATGTTGATCGAAGCCATTCTCGCCGACGGCGAAACCCAACTCGTTGGCGCACTGGATCTTGCTGGCGTGCCTGCGCTTGGTGAAGATGCGGGTGCTTTTTTGGGTAAAACCACAGGTGTGAAGATTACCGATCAATTCGAACAAGCCTTGGCCGAGGCGGAATTTTTGATCGATTTCACCCGCCCCGCAGGCACCCTCAAGCATTTAGCGTATTGCAGCCCGCGTGGCATCAAAATGATCATCGGCACCACGGGTTTCGACCCCGCTGAAAAAGCCGCCATCACCCAAGCAGCCAATCAATGCGCACTGGTGTTAGCGCCGAATATGAGCGTTGGCGTCAATGTGACAATGAAATTATTAGAAATGGCAGCGAAAAGCTTTGGCGAAGGTTATGACATCGAAATCATCGAAGCCCACCACCGCCATAAAGTCGATGCGCCCTCTGGCACGGCCTTGCAAATGGGCGAAGTGATTGCCAGTGCGCTAGGGCGTGATCTGGCCGAAATGGCAGTCTATGCGCGTGAAGGCGTAACCGGGCCGCGCGATCCGGCGACGATAGGTTTTTCGGCAATCCGTGGCGGCGATATCGTCGGTGACCATACCGTCTTGTTTGCTGGCATCGGCGAACGTATCGAAATCAGCCACAAATCGTCCAGCCGCGTCACCTATGCGCATGGCGCGCTACGCGCAGTGCGCTTCTTGCGCGACAAAGCGAGTGGCCAATTTGATATGCAAGACGTGCTCGCCTTGCGCCAGCCTGCATAAGCGCGAATGACTCACCTATCGCGAGCCTAGCCGCGAAGCTAGGCTCAAAGCAGCCTTACAGCAGCCTCACTGCAGCGGAGCGTATTGATGGATAATTTGTTCTCCAGCCACGGCTGGTCACATTTTTGGGCGCAAAGCGATGCCGTTGGTCACTTTATTGCTTGGCTCTTGCTAGCGATGTCGATTTGCTCGTGGTTTTTCATCATTTCTAAAAGTCTAGCCGCCTTACGTACCCGCCATAGCGCCCACACCCTGCACGCCTTTTGGGCCGCCGCCACGCTCGCGGATGGCGTCGCGCTGTTGCAGCGTAGCGATAGCGCGCGAATTTTTTCGCCACTCGCGCAGCAAGCCTTGCAATTGGAAGCCGCCCCGAATTCGCTGGCGGCCAATCTCAGCAGACAAGATCTCAGCACCCGCTTGCTACGGCAGCATCTGCAAGAAGCGACACTGAAAATGGAGCGCGGCTTGACGGTCTTAGCGTCGATAGGTGCGACCGCACCTTTCGTTGGCTTACTCGGTACCGTGTTGGGGATTTATCACTCACTCTCTAGCGTTACCGCCGCTGGTGGCGCGCAAATCGACAAGCTCGCCGGGCCAGTCGGTGAAGCCTTGATCATGACCGCGCTTGGGCTGGCAGTGGCGATTCCCGCTGTGCTCGCCTACAACGGCCTGAACCGCATCAACCGCGTCAATAGCGCTGATTTGGAAGGCTTTGCCTATGATTTGCAAGCCTATCTGCAGTACAACCAGCCGCAGTCTCCCAACGCATAAGGAGTGCTGAGCATGACTTTTGGCGGCTTTCAAACTTCACGCGTGCAAGGCAAGGCGGCGGGCGTGATGGCCGACATCAATGTCACACCAATGGTCGATGTGATGCTGGTTTTATTGGTGATTTTCATTATTACCGCGCCGCTGTTTGAGCATCAAATCAAGCTCAATTTACCAAATGTTGAAGCGCAAAGCGTGCGCGAACAGCCAGATGCACTGACTCTTGTGATCGATGCGCGGGGCCGGGTGTTTATGGGCAATCGCGTGCTATCTGCGGGCGAATTGCAAACGAGCTTAGCGACGGCGGCCCGCAGTCGGCCGCAACCGGCAGTGCAGGTGCGGGCCGACAATGACACCCGCTATGAAGAAGTAGCAAAAGTGATGGCAGCAGCGCAACAGGCGGGCTTGCGCAAGCTGGCCTTTGTCACCGAACCCAAAACCACGCAAGCAGCCATCAAAACCGAAGCCAAATACAATAACAGCACTAAACGTGACAGCAATACTAATAATGCCAATAATACTAATAATGCCGCGAATACAGAGCGCAAAAAATCACAATAAGCGGCCGCGTTATGGCATAGTCCGCGCATCATTTCAACGAGTAGGAGTAAGACATGGCTAGCACGCAACTTGACGGTGCCTTGATTAAAGATTGGGACAGTTTCCACGATGAATGCCAACGCGCCTTTGGCTTCCCCGAGTTTTATGGCCGCACCTTGGACGCTTGGGTCGATTGCCTGAGCTATTTACGTGATGCCGATGGGATGACGCGCTTTCAACTCGGCACCGATGAAAAACTGCGCATCGAAATCTTGCATGCAGAGCAAATGCGGCAGCAAGTTCCTGATATTTTGGAAGAAATCAGCTTCTGCATCGGCGGCATCAACGAACGCTATGGCGATTATGGCGAGCAAGCGGCGCTCGAATTGGTGTTGAAATAAGCCACTAGCAGCGATCTAGCTACCGCAACTGCAGGACTGTTTTTGCATCATCGCCAACAAGCAATTGCCCAGCGACATTCGTTTTTCCCAATTGCACGCAATGGCATAGATTTTTTTACTTGCTGCTCGTACAATTGAAGCAGCTTGGGCAGGTTTTTTAGATTCCCACAGTATTTGCATCAAGTAGCGGGCCAAGCCATGAATTCACATGCAAAGGGGAGCATGATGCAACAGATGCGAACTTCACCTGCTGGCAGATTGCGCGCGCTCACCCTTGCCGCGCAATTGTTTGCCTGCCTCTTTTTAACCCTCCACCCGCCCGCGTTGGCTGGCTCGCATACGGCGAGCGGCATCGACTGTGGCAAAAGACCGATCCGCCTCGCCTTTTACGACTACGGCTTCTTTTACTTCGAAGGCGAACAACGGCAAGCACAAGGGATAGATAAAGACATCATCGACGAACTCTCCCGTCGTCCGCGCCTTTAAACATGGCGACGAGCAAGACCGCTGGCTGACCCAGCTGCGGCAAAACAATCGCGTCGAAGAAACACCCGACGTCGATAGCATCTTCAAAAAACTCAAAGAAAACCGGGTTGACGCGATGTTTTCGCAGCCAGCCGTCTATCGCAAAAAATTGCGCGATCTGGCCCTAGAAAATAGCGTCGTCATCCAAGACTGGACGCCCAATGAGCGCCCGGTACCGCACGGCCTGATTCTGGCGAAGAGTCGTTTTAGCGAAAAAGAGGCGCACCAATGGCGTCAATTGATTGAGGCAATGCGCACTGATGGCACCCTAAAACGCATTTACGAGCGCTATCTACCGCCTAGCGAAGCGGCAAAATTATTGGAAAAATAGCGTGCATCCTGCGTGCGCCCAACAACGCGTCCGCTGCTGATCAATCTGGCTGACACTGAGGAAACAAGTATGTCCGATGGCTCGCCGCCCGAACCTGTGCAGGAATTGGCAACCGCCTTGTCGAACGAATTGATCGACCGGGATCACCCAGCGCGCCCCCTCGCCCAGGTTTTGTTACGCCGCCTTGTCCTCTCATACGTATTATTCGCCGTGGTAGTGATCGGCATTCAGATGCTGATCGAATACCGCAAAGTGCAAGCAGAAATCAATGCTAGCCTCAATTCCTTAGCCGACACCTTCGCCCCCGGCGCCGAATCAGCGCTATGGGATTATCAAGAAAATGTCTTGATCGCGATGGCGAAGGGTATCGGCTCGCAACCGATGGTATCGGCGGTCGATATTCGCGCCGCCAAAAGTAATTTGAATGCATCGTGGCGCGCGCCGGGCATGCAGCAATCAGGCTACGAACTGGTCGTGGTACGCAATCTCTACCACAAAAGTTTTTCCAATGAAAACATGGTCTTACTCGGCAGCTTGCGGATCGCCTCTAGCGAAGACATGTTATTTTCGCGGCTACAGCAGGTATTGCTATCCGTCGTCTTATCGAATGTAGCGCAATTGCTGTTTTTAGGCGGCATGCTATGGTGGGCCGCAAGAGTGCTAGTGGTGCGTCCCTTACACGCGTTTGCTAAGCAAGTTAGCCACCTTGCTAAACAAACCAATAGCCCGGAATTAGCACGCCAGCGCATAGACTTGGGACACACTGAAATCAGTGAAATCGCGCAATTAGCGCATGCCTTCAACCGGCTGATGACGCAATTGGCGGAAAGCCACAGCCAAATCGCCGAACAAAATACTAGCCTCGAGTTACGCGTACAAGAACGCACGCGCGAGGCGCAGGCGGCGATTTTGGCGGCAGAAGCGGCGAACCACGCTAAATCCGATTTCCTCGCCAATATGAGCCATGAAATCCGCACGCCGATGAATGCAATCATAGGCTTAACCCGCTTAGTGCTCGAAACCGATTTACAGCCTCAGCAGCGCGATTACCTGAAAAAAGCCTATGCCTCATCGCGCGCCCTGCTCGGCATTTTGAATGACATTTTGGACTATTCGAAAATTGAAGCAGGCCGACTCGAAATAGAATCTGTCCCCTTTAAGCTGGAAGAATTATTGCGCGAAGTGGCTGATTTGTTTTCGCCGCTCATCTCCAGCAAAAATCTCGAATTATTCCTCGATGTCTCGCAAGAAGTGCCGCTCGAAGTGTATGGCGATCCACTACGCCTGACCCAAGTGCTGAATAATCTGGTCGGCAACGCTGTCAAATTCACAGAACACGGCGAAATCAACATCAAGCTCGAAGTGCAAGCGCTAGCGGCAAATCTCGCGCCCACAACAACTGGCAGCCCAGACAACGGCGTGACGGAAGACTCGACGCCAACGGAATTGACGCATGATCTGCTGCTACGATTTGCCGTCAAAGACACCGGCATCGGCTTATCGCAAACCGCATGTGAGCGCTTATTTCAAGCCTTTACCCAAGCCGATGGCTCGATTACCCGCAAATATGGCGGTACTGGACTGGGGCTATCGATCAGCCAACGCTTAGTGCATCTGATGGGCGGAGAAATCGCCGTCTCCAGCCAAGAGGGACAGGGCAGCACCTTTACCTTCACCGTCAGAGTGCAAGCCGGACGTTGCCTCGGTCATGATTTGCAACAGCTAGCTCATTTGCGCGTGCTAGTGGCGGATGATCAAGAAACCTCGCGTCTAATTTTGCAAGAATTACTGCAAGCCTGGGGCATGCAAGTCAATTGCGTCAGTTCAGGCGAGGCAGCGCTGTCCGCGATTGCCGCAGCGAGCGCCCGGAAGCAAGCCTATGACGTCATCTTGCTCGACTGGCGCATGCCGGGCATGGATGGGTTATCGGTCGCCCGCCGACTCGAATTGGATGCCGCTGGCTCCCATCTGCAAAATCCGCCATTAGTCTTCATGGTGACGGCGCACGATAAAGACGCGCTGCTACATGAAGCCGGGGCTTTACGTTTGAATGGCGTGCTAAGCAAACCGGTCACACCATCGTATTTACTCGATGCCTTGCTCAATGCGCGCGGCCTAGCCAGTCAGCGCAAGCAACTGGATCTCCTGCCTACCACCACCTTGATGCTAGATGGCTTACGCATCTTGCTAGTGGAAGACAATTTGATCAATCAAGAAGTGGCGGCGGCCTTTTTGCGCCGTAGCGGGGTCGAGGTCTGCATCGCTAACCATGGCGCAGAAGCCTTGGAATGGCTGCAAAAAGCGGAATTTGATGTGATTTTGATGGATTTACATATGCCCGTGATGGATGGCTTCGAAGCCACCCGCCGCATTCGCGAAATCAGCAGTATCAAAGCGCCTATCATCGCGATGACAGCCGCCGTGATGCGCGAAGACCGTGCGCGCTGTCATGATGTGGGCATGGCCGACTTTGTCGCCAAACCGATCGATCCCGAAGAATTACTCCGTGTATTGGCAAAATGGATGCCCGCCCATGTCCACGCCCATAGCGAAGCGCGGCGCATACCCAACGCTAGCGAAGAAAAGCAAGCGACATCCAGTAGCACCGCTGCTAACGAACAAGCACCCAGCGAGAACAGGCTGTTACCCCCCACCTTGCATGGCTTCGACCTAGCTGGCACACGCCTGCGCTTTAATGACAACGATGAATTGCTGCTCAATTTACTACTACGTTTTGCTCAAGATGAAGGTGACACGATGGGCCGCCTCGATCAAATGCTGGCCGCCAATGAATTACATGAAGCCTGCACCTTATTGCATACCTTAAAAGGGGTCGCCGCCAATTTGGGCGCGATTGATTTGATGTATCAAGCCAGCGATTTGGAACACGCTGTCTATACCAAGGCTGCGAGTGTCCAAATTGAAGAGTTATATCAAGATTTCTTACGTACTTGGCAAACCACGGTAGCGACAATCCGCCGTTATGCCCCGACTCCTAGCACGGTTGTCAGCGCCGAAACCAGCGAGCCAAGCGCTACTAGCGCCGACTTGATGGCCTGCCTGCAAGCAATGCTACCCTTGCTAGAAGCGCAAAAACTGATTAAAGACGAATTACTAATCCCAGTGCGTGCGCATGCTGCGCAAATGCCCGCGCTAGCGGCATTACTCAACGCTTTGGATAATTTTGACTATGCCAGCGCCCGTCACGCCGCCCATCAAGCGCTAGACCTTTTACAAGCTTTACAAGCGCGAGACAACGCATGAATATTCAACTAGACCGCAAACCCGCCTTGCTGCTGGTCGACGACCAGCCCACCAATTTGCATGCGCTCGCCGCCATCCTAAAAGCCGATTACGATTTAAGTTTCGCCACCAGCGGCGAGGCGGCTTTGCAATTGGCAGAGAATGAGCTACCCGACCTCGTGTTGTTGGATGTGATCTTGCCCGGCATTTCGGGGATTGAAGTATTACGTGTTTTGCGTGCCAATCAAAAAACGGCAAATATCCCGGTGATTTTAGTGACCGCCGCCAGCAGCGAACAAAACGAAATCAATGGCCTAGATTTAGGGGCCGATGATTATTTGACCAAGCCAGTGCAAGCGCAAATCTTGCTAGCACGGGTCCGCAATATTCTGCTCAAAAAACGCGCCGAAATGCAATCCCGCCTCGCGCTCCATGTATTTGAACATAGCGGCGAAGCACTCTTGATCTGTGGCCGTGATCATCGGCTATTGCAAGTCAATCCAGCCTTCACCCGCTTAACCGGCTATAGCCAAGACGAAGTACGCGGCAAAGCCCCCACCTTTCTTGCGATTCAGGGTGAACGTGATGAAGATTTGCTCGAAATGTGGCAGCAATTACAACAAAGCAATATGTGGCGGAATGAGATATGGAATCGCCGCAAAGATGGCAGCGCCTTCCCTGCCCTGCTTTCGATTTCCAAAATGCAAGATGCGCGTGGTGAAGTCGATTTCTATATCGCTAGCCTGGTCGATATCAGCGAACAAAAAGCGACCGAAGAAGAAATCCGCCGCATCGCCCACCACGACGCCCTCACTGGCTTACCGAATCGCCTGCATTTGAATATTCACCTCACCCAAGTCCTGCCGTTAGCGCGCCGCCACAACCATAGCGTTGCATTAATGTTTATTGATTTGGATCGTTTCAAAGTCATCAACGATACGCTAGGGCACGATATCGGCGACGAATTACTGGTCGAAGTCGCCAAGCGCCTGCGTGCCTGCGTGCGCGAAAGCGACCTCGTTGCCCGTCTAGGTGGCGATGAATTCGTCGTCGTGCTGCCAGAAGTCCACGGCAAGGCCGCGATCCAAGTCATCACTGACAAAATCCTGCACTGTTTAAGCAGCGTCTATCACCTCGACGAACACCAAGTCCACAGCTCCCCTAGCATAGGCATCAGCCTCTATCCACAAGACGGCCAAGACGCCGAAACCGTGCTGAAAAACGCCGATTGCGCGATGTATCACGCTAAAGCGTTGGGACGGAATAATGCGCAGTATTTTGATGCGGTGGATTTGCAGGCGCGCTAGGGTTGCGGCCTTCACAGGCACGCGCTGTGCCTAGCCGCGCTGCAGCGCCGCATTTTTTCTGCCCAGTTGCCGTTGAACCAGTATAATGATCGGTTCCAATTCACCAATATATTTACGGCACCCCATATAGCGCGCCATTTTCTGCGGCGTTTTGTGGGCGCCAATTAGCCAGCGATGCCATCATGCAAGATAAATACAGCCCATCTGATGTAGAAAAAACCGCCCAAGCCCACTGGAAAGCAGTCGATGCTTACAAGGTTGTCGAACACGACCCGCGCTTCCCTAAAGGTAAATACTACGCTTGCTCGATGCTGCCCTATCCTTCTGGCAAGTTGCATATGGGCCATGTGCGTAACTACACCATCAACGACGTGATGTATCGCTATCTGCGTATGAATGGCTATAACGTCTTGATGCCTATGGGCTGGGATGCGTTTGGTATGCCAGCGGAAATCGCGGCGATGGACAATAATGTGCCGCCGGCGAAATGGACTTACGACAACATCGCCTATATGCGCCAGCAAATGGAGTCGATGGGCTTAGCGATTGATTGGTCGCGTGAAATGACCGCTTGTAAGCCTGAGTATTACAAGTGGAATCAATGGATGTTTTTGAAGATGCTGGAAAAAGGCATCATCTACAAAAAAACCGGCACCGTGAACTGGGATCCAGTGGATCAAACCGTGCTGGCGAATGAGCAAGTGGTCGATGGTCGCGGCTGGCGCTCTGGCGCTTTGATTGAAAAACGCGAAATTCCGATGTACTACGTGCGCATCACCGACTACGCACAAGAATTGCTCGATTATTCCGAAAGCAAATTGCCGGGCTGGCCTGAGCGCGTGCGCACCATGCAAGTGAATTGGATAGGCCGCTCGGAAGGCGTGCGCTTCGCCTTCCCACACACTATCGCCAATAGCGAAGGTAGCTTGATCAATGACGGCAAATTGTGGGTCTTCACCACCCGCGCCGACACCATCATGGGTGTCACGTTTTGCGCCGTCGCTCCTGAACATCCATTAGCGACGCATGCCGCTAGCACCAATCCGGCCTTGGCTGACTTCATCACCGAATGCAAATTGGGTGGCGTGGCCGAAGCCGATATGGCGACGATGGAAAAGAAAGGCATGCCGACGGGCTTATTTGTGACACACCCATTGAATGGTGAACAAGTTGAAGTGTGGGTCGGCAATTATGTTTTGATGACCTATGGCGATGGCGCGGTGATGGGTGTCCCTGCGCATGATGAGCGCGATTTTGCCTTTGCACAAAAATATGCACTGCCGATCAAGCAAGTGGTGTCTGTCCCTGAGCAAACTTTCTCATTAGACGGTTGGCAAGAATGGTATGGCGACAAAGAGCACGGCGCCTGCATCGCCTCGGGCAAATATGATGGTTTAGGCTATAAAGCGGCAGTCGATGCGGTCGCTGCCGATTTGGCGGCACAAGGCTTGGGCGAGAAAAAAGTCACCTTCCGCTTGCGCGATTGGGGTATTTCGCGCCAACGCTATTGGGGTACTCCAATCCCTACCATTCATTGCGCAGATTGCGGCACTGTCCCCGTTCCTGAAAAAGATTTGCCAGTGGTCTTGCCTGAAGATTGTGTCCCCGATGGCACGGGCAACCCACTGAATAAACATGAAGCCTTCTTGAAAGTGGATTGCCCATGCTGCGGCAAACCTGCACGGCGCGAAACCGATACGATGGATACTTTTGTTGATTCGTCGTGGTATTTCATGCGCTATTGCGCGCCCGGCAATAACGACGCGATGGTCGATGAACGCACCAATTACTGGATGCCGATGGACCAATACATCGGCGGTATCGAACACGCGGTGATGCATTTGCTGTACGCACGTTTCTGGACTAAGGTCATGCGCGACTTTGGCATGTTGTCGATCGACGAGCCTTTCGTCAATTTGCTGACGCAAGGCATGGTCTTGAACGAAACCTATTTCCGCGAAATCGCGCCCGGCAAAAAGCAATGGTTTAATCCGATTGATGTCGATTTGAAGCTGGATGACAAAGGTCGCCCAATCGAAGCGCGCGCCAAAGCCGATGGCTTGCCAGTGGAAATCGGTGGAGTCGAAAAAATGTCGAAATCCAAACTCAACGGTATCGACCCACAAGCACAGATCGACCAATTTGGGGCCGATACTGCGCGTATGTTCACCATGTTTGCGTCGCCACCAGAGCAAACCTTGGAATGGTCGGATTCTGGCGTGGAAGGCGCGAATCGCTTCTTGCGTCGCGTGTGGGCGTTTGCCTATGCGCAACGTGAATTGATCACTAGCGGCGGCGCACTTGATAGTGCGAGCTTGAACGACGCACAAAAAACCTTGCGCCGCGAAATGCACAAATTGCTGCAACAAGCCGACAACGATTTGAAGCGCATTCAATACAACACCGTGGTCTCGGCCTGCATGAAGATGCTGAACGCCTTGGAAGGCGCCAAATTGGGGACGGACGCTAACAGCGCTGCCGTCATCAAAGAAAGCTTCTCGATCTTCATTCGCGTGTTGTATCCAGTCGCACCACATATCACCTATGCCTTGTGGGGCGAATTGGGCTTTGACAAAGAATTGGGCGATTT